>NZ_JAEFCH010000012.1:0-107591 GCF_016406015.1 Acidovorax sp. IB03
CAAACTTCTACTGCCTCCCCGGCAGAGCCGGGGGGCCTCCTTTTGGTAGCTAGCATTCGCTAGAAGAGCCTGAAATAGGCCTCTAGCGCTTGATGGATCAGCGCAAGCAGCTATCAAATCAGGAGTTACCGATTGCCTGCAAAGCCTGCATCGATGCACGCCTGGTAGGCCTGCACCGTGGCGGCATAGCCCAGTTCCAGCGCGTCGGCAATCAGCGCGTGGCCGATGGAGACTTCGAGCACACCGGGCACCTCGCGCACAAAGGCGGCGAGGTTGTCGCGGTTGAGGTCGTGCCCGGCATTCACGCCCAGGCCGGCATCCAGCGCAGCCTGGGCTGCTTCGGCATAGCGGGCCAGTTGCTCGGCCTGCTGCGCGGTGCCCCAGGCGGCTGCGTAGGGTTCGGTGTACAGCTCCACGCGGTCTGCGCCCACAGCCTTGGCGGCGGCCATTTGCTCGGGCACCGGGTCCATGAACAGGCTCACGCGCACACCCAGGGCCTTGCACTCTGCAATCAGCGGGGCCAGGCGCTCCGCGTCTTGCGGAAAGCTCCAGCCGTGGTCGCTGGTGAACTGGTCTTCGCTGTCGGGCACAAAGGTGGCCTGGTGAGGGCGCATGCCCTGGCCCGCAAGCTCGCGAATGAACTCCATCAGGTTCTGCGAGGGGTTGCCCTCGATGTTGAATTCGCGGTCAGGCCAAGCCTTCATCAGTTCTGCCAACTCGTACACATCGTGCGCGCGGATGTGGCGCTCATCAGGCCGGGGGTGCACCGTAATGCCTTGCGCACCAGCCTGCAGGCACAGGGTGGCGGCACGGGTCACGCTGGGGATGCCCAGGTGGCGCGTGTTGCGCACCAGGGCCACTTTGTTGACGTTGACGGACAGGGCGGTACGGTGACGTGGGTGTTGAAGGGGTCGGGTGTTCATAAGCTTTGCAAGTCCATCATGAGCTGGCGAGTGCGCAGCACCGGGCTGCCGCAATGGTATTGCAGCACCGCCCGCAGCTGGGGTTTGAGTTCGGCCGCCACAGGGGCGCAGGCACGCAGCGTGGCGGTGTAGCTGGCGGCTTCGTCCAGCGCCTCTTGCAGCGCACGCCACTGGCTGCCCGCTAGGCTGGCACGATCGGCCTGCGAGGCGGTGCGCAAGCCGCCTTCGGCCACCAGCGTGTAGCGGCCCTCGGGGCGCAGATTGGCCAGCGTGGCGGTTTCGGCATCCAGCGTGGGCAGCAGGCCCAGGTCGCGCAGCAACAGCAGTTCAAAGCTGCGCAAAACCGGCTCCAGGGCATCGCCATGCTCGCTGGCCAGCACACGCACCACACCGGCGTACACGTCAAACAGCCCCGCATGGGCATCGGCCCGCGCCAGCAGGCGCAGCAGCAGTTCGTTGAGGTACAGGCCCGACAGCAGCGCATCGCCCGTGGGCATCACATGCCCGCCCACCCACTCGGCGCCTTTGAGGGTGTGGATATCGCCCGCCCCATCGCCCGCCAGGGTGTAGGTGAGTAGCAGCGGCTGCAGGGGCAGCAGCACGGGCCTGAAGTTGGAACTGGGCTTTTTGGCCCCCTTGGCCACCAGCGCCACGCGGCCCTGGCGGCGGCAGAACACCTCCAGGATCAGACTGGACTCGCTCCAGTCGTAGCTGTGCAGCACATAGGCGGGTTCGTCGGAGATGCGACGTACGGGCATGGAAGCGCGCTAGACCCGCCCGTCAGAAGGCCGCGGAGCAGGCCATGCCAGCGGACGCCGTGGAGCGGGCTGAGCCCGGCCACAGGCGTCGTCCCCCTTCCCGCAGCGCGCAGCGTTGCGAGAGAAGGGGGAAGCGGCACAGCCGCTCAGGGGGTTGGGCCTTATTCATAGCCGAAAGAGCGCACGCGGGCTTCGTCGTCGGCCCAGCCAGAACGCACCTTCACCCACACTTCGAGAAACACCTTGGCATCGAGCAGCTTTTCCAGCTCTTGCCGCGCATCGGTGCTGATGCGCTTGAGGCGCTCGCCCTTCTCGCCAATCACCATGGCCTTGTGCCCGTCGCGCTCCACCACGATGGTGGCAGCCACGCGCACAAAGCGCTTGTGGGTCTTGCTGGGCTCTTCGTCGAACTTGTCGATGACGACGGTGGAGGTGTAGGGCAGCTCGTCACCGGTGAAGCGAAAGAGCTTTTCACGCACGGTTTCACCGGCCAGGAATTTCTCGCTGCGGTCGGTCAACTCGTCCTCGGCATACCACCAGGGCTGCTCGGGCAGGTATTTTTCGCAGATGCCGAACAGGCGCTCGATGTCGCCCTTGTTCTTGGCCGACATGGGTACGAATTCGGCAAACGGGTGGCGCTCCTGCATGCTCTTGAGCCAGGGGGCCAGCTCAGCGCGGCGGTTGACCATGTCCAGCTTGTTGGCCACCAGCAGCGTGGGAATGCCGGATTTGAACAGCGACAGCACCTTGGCATCGGCCAGGGTGAAGCTGCCTGCTTCCACCACAAACAGGATCAGGTCCACATCGCCAATCGCACCCATCACGGTCTTGTTGAGCGACTTGTTCAATGCCGTGCTGTGCTTGGTCTGAAAACCAGGCGTATCCACGAACACAAACTGCGTAGCCCCCAGCGTGCGGATGCCGGTGATGCGGTGGCGCGTGGTCTGCGCCTTGCGCGAGGTGATGCTGATCTTCTGGCCCACCAGCGCATTCATCAGCGTGGACTTGCCCACATTGGGCTTGCCCACGATGGCAATCACGCCGCAGCGCTGGCCTTCTACCGGCACAGAAGGGTTAGCCCCCGCCGCCTTGACAGCGCCTGCCGTGCGCGCTGCCGCAAGCATCGCATCCAGATCATTTTGGCCTTGAGCGCTTGCTGAATCAGCGCTACCAGCTACATTTTTGGTAGCATCATTCATAGTTTTTTCGCTTTCAGTGTGGCCAGCATGGCAGCAGCAGCGGCCTGTTCACCCGCCCTGCGGGAGCCACCGATGCCACGCTCGGTCAGCCCCAACTCTGCAATATCGCATTCCACGTCAAAGGTCTGGCGGTGGGCTTCGCCCACGGTGCCCACCACGCGGTACTGCGGCAGCTTCATTTTGCGGCCCTGCAACCATTCCTGCAAAGCCGTCTTGGGATCCTTGGCCACAGCCTGCATGTGGGGGTTGATCTCCACTTCCTGGAACAGCCGGTGCACCAGCGCCTCAGCCTGTTCGTAACCGGCATCAAGGTACACAGCGCCGATCAAGGCTTCCAGGGCATCGGCCAGGATGGACGGACGCTGCTGCCCCCCGGACTTGGACTCACCCTCGCCCAAGCGCAAAACTTCCGACACCTTCAAACGCAGCGCCAGCTGGTGCAAGGTGTCTTGCTTGACCAGATTGGCCCGCACGCGTGACAAATCACCCTCTGGCAACTGCGCCAGCCGCTCGTACAGCAGACTGGCCACCGCCAGGTTCAACACAGAATCCCCCAGGAATTCCAGCCGCTCGTTGTGGTCGGCTGAAAAACTGCGGTGGGTCACAGCCCGCTGCAAGAGAGCGGGATTCGAAAAGACATGCTGCAGACGGGTTTGCAGCGAAGAGAGACTGGGATGCACTAATTAATTGGTCTGGTATTGGAAACGGTAAACAAGGAAGGCGGGCCCTGCCAATTCAATCTCGCGAGAGTACTTCAGACTCACGATGGTTTTGTCTCCGCGTTTGGTGATCTCCAGGTCCTTGCCAGAAATGGAACTGATGTTGTCGATAGCACCTGCGCGATCAAAAGCCGCTTGAATTTCACCCACGGTAGAGCCCTCTTTGGAAGCCTTCAGCGCTGCCTTGCGAATGGCCTGGTATTCCAGAAAGATCGGAATCGATTGCCCGCCAATGGCAAAGGTAGCCACCGCCAGAAAACCAACAAAAATCAAGCTGATAAACGACAGGCCACGCTGCCGCGAGCGAAATGTTGTGCGTTGCAACTTCATGGTTCGCACCCTCCTGTTTTATAGATTGCTACTGGCCATTCAGTTGAATGGCCCAATGCGTTTGAAATCGCCAAAGTTCATCCAGACAAAGAAAGCCTTGCCCACGATATTCCCTTCGGGCACAAAGCCCCAGTAACGAGAATCGAGGGAATTGTCCCGGTTGTCGCCCATCATGAAATAGTGGCCTTCGGGCACTTTGCAAACGACCCCTTCGACACTGTAGCGACAGTTTTCCCGGTAGGGAAAATTGGTCACGCCCTGGACAAATGCGGGGGCGTCAGCGTTGTTCAGCAGCCGGTGGGAATGCTCACCCAGGGTTTCTTCAAATTGCTTGAAGTACCGCATACTTTCTTGTTCCAGAAAGTCGGGCTGCGCAGAGATTGGCACCGGCTTGCCATTGATGATGAGGCGCTTGTTCAGGTACGCCACTTCATCCCCCGGCACACCCACCACCCGCTTGATGTAGTCCAGGCTCGGCTGTGGTGGGTAGCGAAACACCAACACATCCCCGCGCGCAGGCTTGTTGCCTTCGATGATTTTGGTGTGGATGACGGGCAGGCGCACCCCGTAGGTGAACTTGTTCACCAGGATCAAGTCACCGACCCGCAGCGTCGGGACCATCGAGCCCGAAGGAATCTTGAAGGGTTCAAAGAGGAATGAGCGCAGCACGAACACGGCCGCAATCACGGGAAAGAGGCCCGCCGTCCAATCCAGCCACCAAGGCTGCATGAGGATGCGGCTTTTGGCTTCCTGGGCATCCACATCCACTTTTTGGATGCCCATGCGGTCCAGTTCGGCACGTCGCTGGACAGCGGCGTCTTCCAGTGCCTGGGCAGCTTTGCGCCGCTGCGGCAGGAAGTAAAAACGCTCACCCAGCCAATAAACCCCAGTCACCACGGTGGCAAGGAACAGCAGGAGTGCGAAATTGCCCTCCAGAGCACCAAAGTACCAGGCACCGATGTACCCGGCAAACGCCGCCAGCAGCAACGACGTGATCACTTGCATGAACTGCATCAATCTTCCACCTGCAAAATCGCAAGAAACGCTTCTTGCGGCACTTCCACCGAGCCAATCTGCTTCATCCGCTTCTTGCCGGCCTTCTGCTTTTCGAGCAGCTTGCGTTTGCGGGTGATGTCACCGCCGTAGCACTTGGCGAGCACGTTTTTGCGCAGCGCCTTGATGGTCTCACGCGCAATGATGTTGGCACCAATCGCAGCCTGAATCGCCACGTCGAACATCTGGCGAGAGATGATCTCGCGCATCTTCGCCGCCACGGCACGCCCGCGGTAGGCAGCCTGGGTGCGGTGAACGATGATGGAAAGCGCGTCCACCTTTTCGCCGTTGAGCAGGATGTCCACCTTCACCACGTCCGAGGCTCGGTATTCCTTGAACTCATAGTCCATGGAGGCATAGCCACGCGATACAGATTTGAGCTTGTCAAAGAAGTCGAGAACGATTTCGCCCAGGGGCAACTCGTAAGTGAGCATCACCTGGCGACCGTGGTAGGCCATATTGATCTGCACGCCCCGCTTCTGGTTGGCCAGGGTCATCACCGGGCCCACATAGTCCTGGGGCATGTACAGGTGCACGGTGACGATGGGCTCGCGAATCTCCTGCATCTTGCCCTGATCGGGCATCTTGGAGGGGTTCTCCACCATGATGACTTCGCCATCGCCCTTGACCACTTCGTACACCACACTCGGCGCGGTGGTGATCAGGTCCTGGTCAAACTCGCGCTCCAGACGCTCCTGCACGATCTCCATGTGCAGCAGACCCAGGAAGCCGCAGCGGAAGCCAAAGCCCAGCGCTTGAGACACCTCCGGCTCGTAATGCAGCGCTGCATCGTTGAGCTTGAGTTTTTCCAGGGCATCACGGAGTGAGTCGTATTGATTGGCCTCTGTGGGGTACAGGCCTGCAAACACCTGGGGTTGTATTTCCTTGAAACCAGGCAACGGCTCGCTGGCAGGGCCGAGATTGTTGGGCAGCTTCTTTTCCAGGGTGATGGTGTCGCCCACCTTGGCAGCCTGCAACTCCTTGATGCCTGCAATGATGTAACCCACCTCGCCCGCTTCCAACGATTCGCGCGGCAGGTTGGCCGGTGTGAAGACTCCCAGGTTATCGGCGTTGTAAGTGGCATTGGTCGCCATCATCTTGAAACGCTCGCCCTTGGCCAGGCGCCCATCCACGACACGCACCAGCATCACCACACCCACGTAGGTGTCGAACCAGCTGTCAATAATCATCGCTCGCAGCGGCGCATCGGGATTGCCCTTGGGCGCCGGCACCTTGGCCACGATCAGTTCAAGGATGTCATCAATGCCCATGCCGGTTTTGGCTGAGCAAGGAATCGCATCAGCAGCATCAATGCCGATCACATCCTCGATCTCTGCCTTTGCGTTATCAGGATCAGCATTGGGCAGATCCATCTTGTTGAGCACGGGCAAAACCTCGACGCCCAAGTCCAGCGCGGTGTAGCAGTTGGCCACCGTCTGGGCTTCCACACCCTGGGATGCATCCACCACCAGCAATGCACCTTCGCAAGCAGACAACGAGCGACTCACTTCATATGAGAAGTCCACATGCCCGGGCGTGTCGATGAGGTTCAGGTTGTAGACCTGACCATCCTTGGCCTTGTATTGCAGCGCCGCTGTTTGTGCCTTGATGGTGATGCCCCGCTCTTTCTCGATGTCCATCGAGTCAAGCACTTGGGCTTCCATATCGCGGTCAGCAAGGCCACCACAACGCTGGATGAGTCGGTCTGCCAGTGTCGACTTACCGTGGTCGATGTGCGCAATGATGGAGAAATTTCTGATGTGATTCATCAACGAAAAGCGTCAATTAATTGAAGGAGAACGGCCCGCACAAGAAAAAAGGGCGCGTCGAATGGCGACGCGCCCTGAACCAACAATCATTGGCAACTGCGATGGCTGGACCTGCATTGTAGGCAAAAAGCCTTCGCTACAGACTCCGCACCAATGCACTCTGGGGTCGTTGCCGCAGTGCAACAGATCGCTTATGCACAACTTATTCACAGAGCAAGACTGCCTGAGTGGACAAGATGTGGTGGAACTTGGAGCTGCTGCGCACAAAACCGGCTACCCAACTCGATGATTGCAGTAGCCGGTGGTCGGTCTGTATTCTATCGAAATCGGCCGATGCATAAATTACAGGTGTGCACACACTAACTTTCAAGTCACCACAAGGCTCCGCGACCCTGCAGTGACTTGGATATCCCAGCTTCAGCGAGCAGGACGGATCAAGGCGTACTGCGCCCATTCCCCCCGGCGGAACAGCACGCTCAGGGTTTTGCTTTTATCCACCTTGCCCAACACCGCTTCAAAGTCTTTGACGCTCAGCACTTCAGAGTTCGCCAAAGCCAGAATGATGTCCCCCTCGCGCAAACCCGCGCGCGCAGCACCTTCCGACGCAGCCGTGACCACCACGCCCCCCTTGAGCTTGAGCTCACGCTTTTGCGCATCGGTCAGATCCCTCACCGCCAAGCCCACATGTTGCCCCGCATTTGATGACTTGGCGCGCTCTTCTTTGTCAGCCGTTTTCGTCGCGACCTTGTCAGGCTCAATCTCGGCGATGGTGACAGCCAGATCCTTACTTTGACCACGACGGAACACCGTCAAGCTGCTCTTGCTGCCAGGCTTGGCATTCCCTACCAACCGAGGCAGATCAGCCACCTTTTCGATGGGCTTGCCTTCAAACTTGGTGATGATGTCACCGGCCTCCACCCCTGCCTTTTCAGCGGGCGAGCCAGACTCCACCCCAGTCACAAGCGCCCCCTGGGCTTTGCCCAACCCCAGAGACTCCGCCACATCCTTGGTCACCGGGCCGATCTGCACACCGATCCGACCACGTGTCACGCGCCCGGCAGTCCTCAGCTGATCGCTCACGCGCATGGCTTCGTCTATCGGAATGGCGAATGAAATTCCCATGAACCCGCCCGAGCGGGAATAGATCTGGCTATTGATCCCGACCACCTCGCCACGCATGTTGATCAGTGGCCCCCCTGAGTTTCCAGGGTTGATGGCAACATCTGTCTGGATAAATGGCAGATAGTCCCCCGTATCACGCTGCTTGGCACTGACGATCCCTGCCGTGACCGTGTTCTCCAAGCCGAAGGGCGAACCAATGGCCATGACCCACTCGCCCGCCTTGAGGCGACTAACGTCGCCCACTTTGACCGCTGGCAGTCCGGTGGCGTCAATTTTCACCAGTGCTACATCGGTGCGTTTGTCAGAGCCAACAATCTTGGCCTTGAACTCACGCTTGTCGGTCAGGGTGACGATCACCTCATCAGCGCCTTCCACCACGTGCGCATTGGTCATCACCAAACCATCGGGCGTGAGGATGAACCCGGATCCCACCCCTCGGGGCTGATCTTCTGGCTGTTGCTGAGGCCGCTGCTGACGAGGCATGTTCGGGATGGGAACACCAAAGCGACGAAAGAAGTCAGCCATCTCTTCGTCCATGGCTGCGCCACCTGCGCGGCCCAGTGACTTCTCAGTGGTACGAATATTGACCACCGAAGGGCCGACCTGCTCCACCAAATCGGTGAAGTCGGGCAGATTTCGAACCACCGCAGTTTGCGCCAGGGCCACCGAGGGAGAGACAGCGGTCCATCCCGCAATGCTGGTGAACACTCCCGCCAGAGCGACAGAACGGAGCAATTTCCAATTCAAAACGGACATCATTGGCCTTTCAAAAAAAGGTGACAGGGCGTTATACGAATGATGCTGTGAAAGGCGTGGGCAGCGTTTGGTTCCCTTGATGTACGCAAGTTTTCGCGTTAACCCAGCTGGCGGCGACGTTTGACTCACCACCATCTCGCTCAAAAAAGTGAGCACCTGTATGGAACAGCCGCCGCCCGCTCGTCAGCGCAACCTTACCCAAGCGTGAGAGAACCTGTACAGCGTTTTACGGGGCACTTCGCCGACCACGGTGAGCCAGGCATCTTCACCCACTTTGCGGCCAAGCAACTGGGTCGCCCCCAAGCTCACTTCCTGCGATTGCAGGTCGGCATGCCGAACCGCATCGAGTGGCTCCAGAAACAGCGAAACGGAAGCCAGCCCATCAGAGTACGAGCACTGCAAAACACTTCGCGTATCGGCCTGAGTCGCCAAAGTGCGGCGATAACATTGCACAGGCACAAATCCTTCGACCGGCTGGCGCAGCCCCCATCCCTCAGACTGTGCAGAGGTTTTTCGCACATTGACGGTAACTACTTGGAAGCCGGCGATCGCATCCATGGAGCGAGAAAGATCCTCAGCCCGCACTGGTGCATTCCAGTCGATCTCAGAAAATGCCGCCTGCTCCACCACTCGGCCATCAACCGCCAGAGTTTGCAGCTTCATCACCAAGCCCGTGGCTTGATCAGACCAGATGCGATAGCCCAGGCGCAAATCATCCTGCGGTTTGAACCAGAGTACATCAGCCATCCGGCCCGCCACCCGCTCTGAGCCGAGCCGCTTGGCAGAGTAATACTGCGATAGCTGAGCCCCAGGCACTACGGAAGGCTGTGGAAAGACCGCCAGGTTATCTGCACGGTCGGTACGCACAGTGCGGGTGGAGCCGAAAAAGGTTCTCATCTCGCCGTTGCGCCGGTACACCGTTCGCGGGGCGCCCGTCAGACTCTCTACCTTCTCAATTTGCACACCGCCATCGCACGCCTGGGTGATGCGCGAACTCGACATGGCCCCTGAGGCAGACATCACCACGAACGTCCCGGAGTAAGGGCTTTGACACACCGCCCCTCGCATGTGCTCGACCCATTGAGACACATCTCGGTTTGGCTGCACAGGGGCAGATGCTCCCTCACTGGGGGCGTGGGCGTGGGCATGCGCTCCGATGACCACACCCGCTACCAGCACCAAGCCTCGCATGCGAGAGGCTAAGGTGAGTAAAAAACTGGCCGATGGGCGGTCTGCGACCAAACGTTTTTGCTGGCCGAATACCATGAGCAACTTATCGGGAAGGCTCTTCAAAGGTGGCATTGCGCAGGAAGCCAGCAGGCATCTGCAAAGCGGAGGTGCTGCCGAACTGCTTATGAGCCTGCAGCAACTCATCCAGACGGGGATCACGCAACATCACAGGCTGACCTGCGCCCTCGGACACAGCCAACACCTCCGTCGGTTGCGGTACCGGGGCCGCTGCAAGCTGCTTGCCCTGCCCTTGCAGAGCGCTGAGAGAATTCCAGCCAATGGCTGCCACGGCAGCCAATGACGCGAAACCGGCGACCATCTTCCAACGAAATACGGAGGAGTTGGCAGCAGGACGCTCCGTGTTGACAGCAGCGCTGTGCATTACAACCACTGCTTCTTCAGGTTTTTGCACAGAGAACCCGGGTTCTTGCGCTATTTGCTCACGCAGACGCCCGAGCAACGGGCTGGTGGCGTGGGCAGCCAGTTCAGGCGAGCGCAAGACATCACCAACCAAATGGTAAAGCTCCCAAGTAGCTTGCCCTTTGTCTGTGGCGAAAGACAGCGCCTCCGCCAACGAAGCATCGTCAAGCTCTCCATCCATCAGCGCCGACAACTGTTCATCCTGCGTCAAATCTCTGTCCATGATTTCACCTGTCAAACAACCAGCAACCACACAAAATACGTTCTACGGCCGGCTCACTCACGAGCACTACCACCGCTTGCCAGATTGATTCTCCAGCAAGGGGCGCACCTTCGCCGAGATTGCCTCGCGCGCCCGAAAGATGCGGGATCGTACGGTTCCGATAGGGCAATTCATGGCACTGGCGATTTCTTCGTAACTGAGACCTTCGATTTCACGAAGGGTGACCGCCTGTCGCAAATCCTCAGGCAAAGCTTCCATGGCGGCGTTCACCACATGGGCAATCTCCTGGGCCGCCAAAACGGTTTCCGGGGTCTCTTGTGTGGTTAGTTCATGATCCACACGGGAAGTTTCATCTTCTTCGTCACCGCCGCGCAGAGCGTTCTCAGAAACGACCGGATTGCGCTTCATGTCCATCAACGCCTTTTTGGCAGTGTTGACAGCGATCCGATAAAGCCAGGTGTAGAACTGGGCATCACCCCGAAACTGGTGAAGGGCGCGATAGGCGCGAATGAAGGTTTCCTGGGCAATGTCCTGCACCAGGTCCACATCACGCACCATCCGTCCGATCAGGCGCTCAATGCGCCGTTGGTACTTGATGACCAACAGTTCATATGCTCGCTGATCGCCTGCAACTGTGCGCTCCACCAGTTGGAGATCGCTGTCAGTAGGGGAAGAAGGCGGGGTTGCAGTCATGGACACTCAGGAATCACGCCTCAGGGCTCCCGACATGGGGCCGGATGGAATAGGGAAGCCGGGGCGGCTGCCTGCATGGCGGGCGAATATACCGCACGCCGTAAATCACCCCAGCGCTCGGTTTGACGAGAACGCTCAAGCCAGATCCAAGAGCGGCGCAAGTCGCCATGCAGCACCATGACCCAGAGCCAAGCTTGCATATCCACCAAGACCTGAGGCGGGCCCCTCAAAGCGAGAGGTTCTTCGTCGGCGACAAAATGAATTGCCCAAACCTGACCATCCCACACCAGCTCACCCGAAGGGGCACGCCACCAGTACCACAGCGCACAGAGCGAAGCGATCACCCAAGCAGCCAGTGCAAGCACGCCAGTCCATTGGAGCCCTAAGCCAGTCCTACCCTGCGCTACCGCAAAGGCAAACACACCAGCACCAGAAGCAGCCGATACCACCAACACCAAGATGGCAAGTACCACGCTGCGCGCGAATGGATAGCGCACCGCAGGAGCGGTATATCTGACGAAGCCTGTCATCGACAGAAAGGACAGAGCTGCCGGATTTGCGAAGCCAAAGCTAACCTGGACCGACCAAATTCAGCTATCAAGGCTGCTATCGGGAGCACTGTGTGACTTGGAACTTGCTGGGGAGCACCGGGAATGCCGACCACTTTGTCATCAAGCATTACCCTGCGCACACCGAATTCCGTAAAGACTAGAAATCTAACAAAGACAGCACACCAATATCATCGGCGCGCTAGCTCGTTCAGATCCGCTTGAATACCAAAGAGCCATTGGTGCCACCAAAACCAAAATTGTTTTTGAGGGCCACATCAATCTTCATATCACGCGCCGTGTTGGCGCAGTAGTCCAGATCGCACTCTGGATCCTGGTTGAAGAGGTTGATCGTTGGGGGTGCCTTCTGGTGATGCAAAGCCAGCACCGTGAAGACGCTTTCGATGCCGCCGGCCCCGCCGAGCAAGTGACCGGTCATCGACTTGGTCGAACTCACCACCGTACGTTTGGCGTGATCGCCCAATGCAGCCTTGATGGCGTTGGTTTCGTTCAAATCACCCAGGGGCGTTGAAGTGCCGTGGGCATTGAGGTAATCGATCTGATCAGCGTTGACACCCGCATTGCGCATCGCACTGATCATGGCTCTGCGAGGACCGTCCATATTAGGAGCGGTCATGTGGCCTGCATCAGCACTCATGCCAAAGCCGCCGAGTTCAGCGTAAATCTTGGCACCGCGCGCCTTGGCGTGTTCGTACTCTTCCAGCACCATGACACCAGCGCCTTCGCCGAGCACAAAACCGTCACGGTCTTTGTCCCAGGGGCGAGAGGCCGTCTGCGGATCCTCATTGCGCGTTGAAAGCGCACGCATGGCCGCAAAGCCGCCAATGCCCAACGGAGAGACGGTGGATTCAGTACCGCCAGCAACGACGATATCGGCATCGCCGTACTCGATCATGCGGCCGCCCTCGCCAATGCAGTGCAAACCGGTGGTGCACGCAGTCACGACGGACAGGTTCGGCCCCTTGAAGCCGAACCGCATGGAAACATGACCAGCCACCATGTTGATGATGGAGGCTGGCACAAAAAATGGGGTGATGCGCCGGGGGCCCCGGGCGGCGTACTCAATATGGGTGTTCTCGATCAGCGGAAGCCCGCCGATTCCAGAACCGATAACGCAGGCGATGCGGGTGGCCAACTCATCGTCGAGCGCCTCGCCTGTGGGCAAGCCCGCATCCTGCACAGCCTGCGCTGCCGCAGCGATCCCAAAATGAATGAAGGAGTCCATCGCACGCGCATCTTTTGCGCTGATGTACGACTCCAGGTCAAATCCCTTGACCTCACCCGCAATCCTGCAGGCGAAGTTCGACGCGTCGAACTTGGTGATGAGGTCAATGCCGGATTTTCCGGCGAGGATGTTGGCCCAGGCATCGGCCACCGTGTTACCCACGGGGCTGACGCAACCCAGGCCGGTCACGACAACGCGACGACGGCTCATGCGTGAAAACCTTCTACTGATCGCTCGAGTCAGGCGCAGGGCGCCGCTCAGGCCTTCTGGTGATTGTTGGCGTAGTCGATGGCGTTTTGCACAGTGGTGATCTTTTCCGCGTCTTCGTCGGGGATCTCGATGCCAAACTCGTCCTCCAGTGCCATCACCAGTTCCACGGTGTCGAGGGAGTCAGCACCGAGGTCAGCCACGAAGGACTTCTCGTTGGTAACTTGGGACTCTTCCACACCGAGTTGTTCGGCAATGATTTTTTTGACGCGTGCTTCGATATCGCTCATGGTTTCCCTCTGGGGGTTGTGAATGAATCCGCGATTCTAGCCGCTAAGGAGATTCCCCCTTAGCAGCCCGCCGTCCGGATGAACCGGCGTTAACTTGTCTCAATTACATGTACATGCCGCCATTGACGTGCAATTCCTGCCCCGTCACATAGCCAGCCTCATTGGAAGCCAGGTAGGCCACTGCATGCGCGATGTCCTGCGGCTTGCCCATATGGCCCAACGGGATCTGCGCATTGAGGGCTTTTTGCTGGTCTTCGGGCAGCACAGAGGTCATATCGGTCTCAATAAAACCGGGCGCCACGCAGTTGACGGTGATGTTGCGACTCCCCAGTTCGCGAGCCAGCGCACGGGTCATGCCCGCCACACCTGCCTTGGCGGCCGCATAGTTGGCTTGCCCTGGGTTGCCCGAGGCGCCCACCACGCTGGTGATGCTGATGATGCGACCAAAGCGCTGTTTCATCATGGGGCGAATGGCAGCACGGCTTACTCGGAATACGGCCTTGAGATTGGTATCCAGCACCGCATCCCAGTCCTCATCCTTCATGCGCATGGCCAGCGTGTCACGGGTGATACCCGCGTTGTTCACGAGCACATGCAGGCCGCCTTGCTGCTTGACGATGCCGTCGATCAGGGCTTCCACCGCGGCGGCATCGTTCACATTGAGATTGGCACCCCGGCAACCGGGGTAAGCGGCCAGTGCCTGACCAATGCGCGCAGCGCCTTCGTCAGTGGTGGCGGTGCCTACCACCTGGTAGCCGCGCACGGCCAATTCCAGGGCGATGGCGGCACCGATACCGCGCGAGGCACCGGTTACCAGAGCCACCTGGGATGTCTTTGTCGAATCCGTCATTTCAATGCCTCCATCACTTCAGCCAACGTGGCAGGGTCAAACAAAGGCAGGCCTGTGAGCTCAGCGTCAATCCGCTTCGTCAACCCGGCCAATACCTTGCCCGGCCCCGCTTCCACCACATGGGTGATGCCACGCGCCTTCAAGGCCTGCACACACTCGACCCAGCGCACAGGCCCAAACGCCTGGCGATAGAGAGCGTCGCGAATCTGTGCCGCCTCTGTGCGAACCGCCACGTCGATGTTGTTGACAACAGGAATTTGCGGCTCAGCCAGCACAACAGATTCCAGACCCACGCGCAGCTTTTCAGCGGCCGGCTTCATCAGGCTGGAGTGGAATGGCGCAGATACCGGCAGTGGCAACGCACGCTTGGCACCGGCGGCCTTGAGCACCTCACAAGCCTTCTCAACCCCGGCCTTGGTACCTGCAATCACCGTCTGGGCAGGGTCGTTGAAATTGACCGCCTCGACCACTTCGGCGCCGCCCAGAGAGGCCACAGCCTCCGCACAGCCAGAAATCACCTTCGAAGCCTCGAGCCCCAAGATGGCAGCCATGGCGCCAGCACCGACCGGCACAGCCTCCTGCATGGCAGCCGCGCGCAGGCGCACCAAAGGCGCAGCCTGCGCCAAGGTCAACACACCCGCTGCCACCAGTGCCGAATACTCACCCAATGAATGACCCGCCAGAGCTGCAGGCTTGGCACCGCCAGCCGCACACCACACGCGCCAGGCTGCCACACCAGCCACCAGCATCACCGGCTGGGTATTGGTCGTCAGGGCCAGCACTTCCTTGGGGCCTTCGTGGATCAAACGGGCCACATCCTCGCCCAAGGCCTCAGAGGCCTCTTGCAACGTCTGCTGCACAGCAGGATGGTCGCCCCAGGCGTCGAGCATGCCCACAGCCTGCGAGCCCTGCCCCGGAAAAACAAATGCGAATGACTTCATAATTTTCTAATCAAAACAGGCTCTTCTAGCGAATGCTAGTGATGCACTCGATAAATGTCGCACGACGAAATCACCGTCTACAGACGTACGGCGATTGCCATCACTACTATTCGCTAGAAGAGCCTCAAAACATGCTCTAGCGCTTATACAGCAAGCGCTAGCAGCTACATTTTCAATAGCACAGCACCCCAGGTGAAGCCCCCACCCACGCCCTCCAGCAGCACCGTCTGACCGGGCTTGACCTGACCATTGCGCACTGCATGGTCCAGCGCCAGAGGGATCGATGCCGCAGAGGTGTTGCCATGCTGGTCCACCGTGACCACGACCTTGTCCATGGAGAGCTTCAGCTTGCGGGCCGTGCCCTGCATGATGCGGATGTTCGCCTGGTGCGGAATCAACCAATCGATGTCCGACTCCGTCAAACCAGCCTTGGCAAGCGCTGCATGGGCCGCCTTTTCCAGCACCCCCACCGCCAGCTTGAACACTGCCTGGCCGTCCATCTTCAGCAGAGGATCACCCAAGACTTGCCCACCCGACACATTGCCGGGAACGCACAGAATGCCCACGTGCTTGCCATCGGCGTGCAGGTCACTGGACAAAATACCGGGCGTGTCAGACGCCTCCAGCACCACAGCGCCTGCACCATCGCCAAACAGCACGCAGGTCGTGCGGTCGTTGAAGTCGAGAATGCGACTGAATACTTCAGCGCCCACCACCAGGGCCCGGCTGGCAGCGCCAGACTGGATCATGGCGTCGGCCACCGACAGCGCGTAGACAAAGCCGCTGCACACCGCCTGCACATCGAAAGCCGGGCATCCGTTGGCCCCCAGCTTGTTTTGCAAGATGCAGGCCGTGGAAGGAAACACCATGTCTGGTGTGGACGTCGCAACAATGATCAGGTCAATGTCTTGGGGCTGAACACCAGCAGCTTCCAGGGCGTTGCGGGCGGCTTCCAGACCCAGGTCGCTGCTACCCACCGCGGGGTCGGCAAAGTGCCGGGCACGAATGCCGGTGCGTTCCACAATCCATTCGTCAGAAGTTTCGATGCCGCGCTGCGCGAGCTCGGCCACCAGATCGGCATTGGTCAGGCGGCGAGGGGGCAAACTGCTGCCGGTGCCGGTAATGCGGGAATAACGTCTCATCAATGTGTCGTCGCCGAAACACCGGTCTTGGCTTGCGCATCTGCAGGCGCCAGAAGGGGCGCTGCATGCGCAATCCGCGTCCGGACACGGTCGAGCAGGTTGTTGCGGGCTGCATCATACGCCCGGTTCAAAGCCTGCTCGAACGCGAGAACATCCGCCGATCCGTGGCTCTTGAAGACCAGACCCCGCAGGCCTAACAGCGCTGCGCCGTTGTAACGGCGGTAGTCCATGCGCTTCATCAACGCTTTTAGGACCGGATAAGCAATGATCGCAGCAGCTTTGGTCAAGATATTGCGAGAAAACTCGTTTTTCAAGCCGCCAATGACCATGGAGGCAACACCTTCGCTGGCCTTGAGTGCCACATTGCCCACAAAACCGTCACACACCACGATGTCCACGGTGCCCTTGAAGATGTCATTGCCTTCCACATTGCCGTAGAAGTTCAAATCACCGGAACTTGCTGCTGTTCGCAGCAATTCGCCCGCTTTTTTGATGACTTCGCTACCTTTGATGATTTCTTCGCCGATGTTGAGCAACCCCACAGTGGGCTCGCCTCCCTCTTGCAAAGCAGAAACCAGGGCAGAGCCCATCACGGCAAACTGGAGCAAGTGTTCTGCGGAGCAGTCCACATTCGCACCCAAATCCAGCACCGTGGTGGCGCCTCCCTGGGCGTTGGGCAACTGCGTGGCGATGGCTGGGCGATCAATGCCATCCAGCGTCTTCAACAGATAACGGGCAATCGCCATCAAAGCGCCCGTGTTGCCTGCCGATACCGCGGCGGCGGCAGCGCCATCCTTGACCTGCTGGATGGCTACGCGCATGGAAGAATCTTTCTTCTTGCGCAAGGCCACTTCCACCGGGTCATCCATGGCGACGACCTCAGAGGCAGCCACAATGGTGGCGCGGTCGTGGGCGAACGATTGAAGGCTTTGAGGCAAGCCCACCAACAACAAACGCGCCTGGGAATGGGTTTCTAGGAACTGGCGGCACGCCGCGAGCGTGACGCGGGGGCCGTGATCGCCCCCCATGCAGTCAACAGCCAGTGTGATCATGGGCGACTTGTCCAGCCAACGGCCTTGGCCGGAAGATAAATACGACGGTCAAAACAAAGGCCCGCACTACAAGATGTAGTTGCGGGCCTTGAATGCAGCTGAAATCAGGCTTCAGACTTGTTCTTCAGCACTTGGCGACCACGGTAGAAACCGTTGGGGCTGATGTGGTGACGCAGGTGTGTTTCACCGGTGGTGGGTTCCACAGCGGTGCCTGGCACATTCAGTGCATTGTGCGAACGGTGCATGCCGCGCTTGGAGGGAGACTTTTTGTTTTGCTGAACTGCCATGATGGCTCCTGGTCTTGAATAGGGTTGGTAAAAACGCGATCAGCCCAATAAGACACGAGGGGGATTCGCGAGAAGCCCTCGATTATAGCCCAAACAAAAATTTATGTCCCTTTTCCGTCCTTGCGCAGAGCAGCCAGCGCAGCGAACGGGTTGGGTTTTTCTAAATTGGCCACCTCAAAGTCGTCGTTGGAGGAGGCCAGGGGAACAGACGTAGGGCACTCCTCGTGGCGTGGCACCACGGGCAACGCCATCAGCAGTTCGTCCTCGATCAGCTCGCGCAAGTCGAACTCTCGGCTCAAAGCCAACAGATCCTCATCGCACTCTTCATCCAGAGCTTCGGCCGTGGCTTCGTCTGCCACAAACCGGAAGGAACGCTCCACGTCCAGCGGGACATCGACCGGGGTAAGGCAACGCTGGCATTCCATGGGAAAGCTGGCGTGCACAGACAGGTGAAGCCAGATTTGCCCTGGACCTCCTGCTTCGGGTCGGATTTCGGAAACCGCTTTCCAGTCCACGAGCAGATCTGGGTGCAAGCCTTTGGCCTCTTGCGCCAAGCGCTCATATTTCAGGAGCGAATCATGACCCGACAGATGGCCTCCCGCTTGGGCGAAAGCCTTGATGTCAAGCCGGTCAGGGGAGTATTCCTTGGTCATGGCGGCAGTGTAAGAGAATTGGCGCATGCATGAATCCCCCACCCTGCCACGCCCTCTGGTATTGGGCTCCACCTCCCGCTATCGGCGCGAACTGCTGTCGCGCCTGAACCTGCCTTTCGATGTGGCCGCCCCCGAAGTCGATGAAACCCCTCACGACCGAGAGCCCCCCAAAGAGCTTGCCCTTCGGCTTGCACTGGCCAAAGCGCGGGCGGTCGCAGCACTCCACCCCACCGCCGTAGTCATTGGATCCGACCAAGTAGCCGATTTGGCGGGGCACCCCTTGGGCAAGCCGGGCAACCATGAAAAAGCCACGCAGCAACTCCAGGCCATGAGCGGTCAAACTGTCATCTTTCAAACGGCTGTTGCTGTCGTTTGCGCGGAAACGGGTTTTGAACAGGTGGATCTGGCGCCGGTGGAGGTGAAATTTCGCCACCTCAGCTCCGCAGAAATTGAAAGGTATCTGCGCACAGAAGAGCCCTACGACTGCGCGGGCAGCGCCAAAAGCGAAGGGTTGGGCATCAGCCTGCTGGATGCTATCCTGAGTGACGACCCCACCGCCTTGATCGGCCTGCCCCTGATTCGCACTTGCCGCATGCTGCGCGCCGCCGGGCTGGTGCTGCCATGAGCGAAGCCACCACCCCCTCGCCGGTCGCTGCGGCCACAGCCTCTTCCGACCCAAAACGGGGCCGACTGCTCCTGGTGCCCGCACCGCTCGACTTTGGCTGCGAACAGCAAGCACCACTGGAAGATGCCCTGCCACGCGCCACGATTGGGCAAGCGGCCCAGCTCAGCCACTGGATCTGCGAAAACGCCAAAAGCACCCGCGCGTACCTCAAACGCGTGGACGCCATCCAGGCGCTAGCCACCCCCATTCAAGCCCAGCAGATCACCGAGCTCCCCCGCGAAGTCCACAAAAAGGGAGACCATGGCGACAAAGGCGCCCCGGTGTTTGACGCTCGCCCGTTGCTGGCAGCAGCCCTGCAAGGGCACGATATGGGCCTGGTCAGCGAAGCCGGCATGCCCGCAGTGGCCGACCCCGGCTCCTCTATCGTGCGGGCAGCCCACGACCTGGAAATCCCGGTAGTTCCGCTGGTCGGCCCGGTTTCGCTGCTACTGGCCCTGGCTGCCAGCGGCATGAACGGACAAAACTTCGCCTTTGTGGGCTACCTGCCCCAAAGTGGACAGGAACGCACCCAACGCATCCGCGAGCTGGAGTCATTTGCCCTCAAAACCGGGCAGACACAGGTGTTCATCGAGACTCCTTATCGCAATGCAGCACTGTGGCAGGCGCTAACCCAAACACTGCAAACCAACACCCGGCTGGCCATGGCCGCAGGGCTCACGCTGGAATCCGCCAAGCTGTGTAGCTTGCCCGTGAAGCAGTGGCGGCAACGAGAGATCCCTGTAGACAACCGCACTCCCACGGTGTTCCTCATCGGCCGGTAATCCTCGCGACACCCACCCAACCCTGATAAAAAAGCCCCGGCAGCCCCCACAAAAGAGGCTGCCGGGGCTTTTTTTAAACCCGCGCCGCGGCACTTAACGCAATTGCGGTGCGGCTATAGAAGTCGCAGCTTTGGCTGCGCCTGCCCCCATAGCCGCGCCAAAGCGTTTGACCAGACGCTCGGCCACGTTATCGCGGCGGGTGTAGTCGATGATGTCTTCCGCCTTGACCACTTCACGCGCCACATAGTCCAGGTTGCCCAACTTGTCTGCCAAGCCCATTTCCACAGCCTGCTGCCCAGTCCAGAAAAGCCCACTGAACGTTTCAGGCGTTGTCTTCAGTCGGTCGCCCCGACCGGCCTTCACCACGGCAATAAACTGCTGGTGGATTTGATTCAGCATGGCTTGTGCATAGGTGCGCTGCTGCTCAGTCTGGGGGCTGAACGGATCCAGAAAACCCTTGTTTTCCCCGGCCGTGAGCAAGCGACGCTCCACGCCCAGCTTTTCCATGGTGCCGGTAAAACCGAAACCATCCATGAGGACACCAATGCTGCCGACGATGCTGGCCTTGTCCACGAAGATTTCATCGGCAGCGGCAGCAATGTAGTAGGCCGCCGAGGCGCAGGTTTCTTCCACCACCGCGTACACCGGCTTGTTGTGCTTGGCCTTGAGGCGGGTGATTTCGTCATTGATGATGCCCGCCTGCACCGGGCTGCCCCCTGGGGAGTTGATCAGCAAGACCACCGCCTTGGAGCCCTCGTCTTCGAAGGCACTGCGCATGGCAGCCACCACAAACTCGGCGCTCGCCTCTGCACCCGAGGCAATTTCACCCTTGATGTCCACCACCGCTGTATGCGGTGCGCTCTTGTTGGCACTGGGCGACCCTTGCAGCATCGCTCCCCAGAAAATGGCAACCACCAATAGCAGCCACGTGAACCGGAAGAAGATCTTCCAGCGCCTGGCAGCTCGTTGCTCTGCCAGAGAGGCCATAGCGAGCTTTTCCAGCACTGCACGCTCCCAGCCCGGTTCACTCGCCCGGGCGCTTTTGGGGCCTGCCGCAGCGGGTGCTGGCGCTGCGGCCTGCGCAGCCCACAGATCAGACGCTGGCAACGAATCTGGCGCACCGCCAGAGGTAGGGGACGGAGGGGTATTTGGTTCAGTCATGCAAAGCCTCCCGCTGCCTGACCAGTCCTAGGAAAAGCGCTGGACAGCACAGCGGACAAAAAAATCAAGATACGACGCAAAGTACACATCACAACACCATGGGGCAGAGCCTGCGCCCTAGAACACCACGGGTTGTAGGTTGTAAGCAGTATGCCAGCGCACTACGCTATCGCTTTCCGATAGGGGAATTTTCACCAAACCGCCACGGCACGGGCCGCCAGCGCACGACCCCGTATCGGGCGCGTACACAGCACCGTGGGTTGCGCACAACAACCATTTCCCGGAATCATCGAAAAAACGATTGGGCTGGTAATCCATTTCCATGGCCACATGGGTGCAGCGGTTCAGGTACGCATGGGCAACGCCCTGGTAGCGAATGGCAAAAGCCCGGCAGGTCTGCGCGCCGTATTGCACATCGAAGGGCACGGCCAAGCCGCCCTCCTGCAGATCGGCGCTGGCGCACAGGGCGATTACAGGCTCAGACATGATCGCCCTTTGCATTCAAACAAATATTGCGCTGCCACATCGCTCAGGCCTCCTCCAACAGCCAGCCATGCAACTGCGCCACTGAGTGCGCAACAAACAATGGCTTGAGCTGATGGAAAGCATCCGGCTCGTGGGCGCCGTAGCTGACCCCCACGCTGGCACAACCCGCATTCAGAGCCATTTGCAGATCATGGGTGGTGTCACCGATCATCAGCAGCCGCTCGGGCGGCACATCGAACTCGGCCATGAGCTCCTGCAGCATCAGCGGGTGGGGCTTGCCAGCCGTCTGGTCTGCCGTGCGGGAGCCGTCGAACATGCCGCGCAAGTCCACGGAATGCAGCACCTCGTCCAGGCCACGCCGGCTCTTCCCGGTGGCGACAGCCAGCAGATGGCCGCGCTCGCGCAAGTCGTTCAGCATGGGCAACACCCCGGCAAACAAGCTCAGGTCGTTCTGGTGCTGCAGGTAATGAAAGCGGTAGCGGTTGCCCAGCTCCTGGTACTTTTCCGGCGGCACATCAGGCGCGGCATGCGCCAGCGCCGGGATCAATGCCATGCCAATGACATAGGCAGCTTCCTTGTCAGAAGGCACGGTGCCGCCCACATCCCGCACCGCTTCCTGGATGGAGCGCACGATGATGGCGGTGGAGTCGTACAGCGTGCCATCCCAGTCGAAGGCGATCAGGTCAAAACGGCGCGAACGGGCGGGGGACGGCATGGCTGGGGCAATCAGGCGGGGGGAATGAATTCTGCCAACTCGGCGGGCAGCGGCGCGTTCAAGGTGATGCGCTCGGCGGTGGCGGGGTGGCTGAACTGTAACCGCCAGGCGTGCAAAAACATGCGCTTGAGTCCAAGCTTCTGCAACCGCTTGTTCAGGTCAAAGTCCCCGTACTTGTCGTCGCCCACAATGGGGTGCCCCTGGCTGGCGAGGTGAACCCGAATCTGGTGGGTGCGACCGGTTTTGATGGTCACCTCCAGCAGCGTCATGGCGGGCAATCCTTGCAGGGGTCGTGCAGGCACGGCCTGCCGCACCTTCACCAAAGTAATGGAGCGCATGCCGTCCGGGTCGTCTGCAGTGGTCACGCGCACGCGGCGCTCACCGTCGGCCTGCAGGTATTTGTGCAGAGGCAGGTCAATGACCTTGTTGCCGGGCGCCCATTGGCCCGTGACCAACGCCAGGTAAGTCTTGCCCGTTTCCCGCTCGCGAAACTGGTCTTGCAGGTGGGTCAGCGCTGACCTTTTCTTGGCCACCAGCAGGATTCCCGAGGTCTCCCGGTCCAGCCGGTGCACCAGTTCCAGTAGCTTGGCCTGGGGACGGGCTTGCCGCAACTGCTCGATGACGCCAAAGCTCACGCCACTGCCCCCGTGCACGGCCACACCAGCGGGTTTGTCGATGGCAAGAAGATGCTCGTCTTCCAGAAGAACCGGAAATTCGCGCGCCGGTGCCGGGCGCTCGGCCTTCTCGGCCACCTTGTCGGAGACGCGCACGGGCGGCAGACGCACCATGTCGCCCTGCTCGACGCGGGTGTCGGCACTGGCGCGGCCTTTGTTGATGCGCACTTCGCCGCTGCGAATGATGCGGTACACGTGGGTCTTGGGTACGCCCTTCAAATGGCGTATCAGGAAGTTATCGAGCCTCTGGCCAGCGGAATCTTCATCGACTTCGACCAAGCGGACTGCAGGAGGGTTGGTAGCCGGGGCCCCGTCCAGCGGTGGTTTGCCCCCTATAATGTGTTTCACCTGCGCGTTGATTTGTAAGTGGTTGATTTGTCTGGAGTTTAGTCCACTCAGCCTTGCAACTTGCGCAGGCAGGTCGATGCCAGCGGGTGTCGCACACGCAGATTGCGGGCCAGATGCTCGCAATGGCCTGGGCGGCAGTCGGCGGGCTGACAAATTGAAACACCGATACGGAATCACCCAAACCGGCAGATGCTCCCTACCAGGGACAGGTCTGCCGGCGGATCAAAGCGAGCATGTGGTTGTTGATGGCTTGGATGGCGACTTTATGGCGGCGGCTCTTGCCCCCCGCCATGCGCATCCAATTGCCGCCAGCGCCCTACCAGCAAGCGCAAGCAGCTATCAAAAGCATAGCAAATCTGCGCCAATCCCACTCGTCCCCATCCACGCGCCTTTGCCTCCTGTGCTGAGCTCACCCTCGGCAGCCTGAGTCATCCCCGGCAATTCCCTTCGTTTCGATCCGTCAGTCCAGGCATTTACAGCTCCTGTAGAGCTTGTCATTGGTTTGGAACTGTGGGTGGCAGCCCGCTGCAGCAACTGAGCTGCGCCGCTGCCATTCACGAAAAACGAAAAGGAATCGCATCATGAAGCGGATGCTCATCAACGCCACGCAGCCCGAAGAACGCCGCCTGGCCATCGTCGACGGACAAAAGCTCCTCGATTACGAAATCGAAATCGAAGGGCGCGAACAGCGCAAGGGCAACATCTACAAGGCCGTCGTCACCCGCGTAGAGCCCTCGCTGGAAGCCTGCTTTGTGGACTACGGCGAAGACCGCCACGGCTTCCTGCCCTTCAAGGAAATCTCGCGCCAGTACTTCGCCCCCGGCGTCTCGCCCAGCCAGGCGCGCATCAATGAAGTGATCAAGGAAGGCCAGGAGCTGCTGGTCCAGGTTGAAAAGGAAGAGCGCGGCAACAAGGGCGCGGCCCTCACCACCTTCATCAGCCTGGCGGGCCGCTATGTGGTGCTGATGCCCAACAACCCCCGGGGTGGTGGCGTGTCGCGCCGTATCGAGGGTGAAGACCGCGCCGAGCTCAAAGAAGCCATGGACCAGTTGGAATACCCCAACGGCATGTCCATCATTGCCCGCACCGCTGGCATTGGCCGCAGCGCCCCCGAACTGCAGTGGGACCTGAACTACCTGCTCAAGCTGTGGAACGCCATTGACGGCGCCGCCAAGGGCGGCAAGGGTGCCTTCCTGATTTACCAGGAATCGAGCCTGGTGATCCGCGCGATCCGCGACTACTTCAACAACGACATCGGTGACATCCTCATCGATACCGACGACATTTACGAACAGGCGCAGCAGTTCATGGCGCACGTCATGCCCGAGCATGCCGCCCGCGTGAAGCGCTACCGCGACGACGCCGCCCTGTTCAGCCGCTTCCAGATCGAGCACCAGATCGAGTCGGCCTACGCCCGCACCGTGCAACTGCCCTCGGGCGGCGCCATCGTGATCGACCACACCGAAGCGCTGGTGTCCGTGGATGTGAACTCGGCCCGAGCCATCAAGGGCGGCGACATCGAGGAAACCGCCACGCGCACCAACCTGGAAGCCGCCGACGAAGTGGCCCGCCAGATGCGCCTGCGCGACCTGGGCGGCCTGATCGTGATCGACTTTATCGACATGGAAGAGTCGAAGAACCGCCGCGAAGTGGAAAACCGCCTGCGCGACGCCTTGCGCCAGGACCGCGCCCGCGTGCAGTTCGGTACCATCAGCAAGTTCGGCCTCATGGAAATGAGCCGCCAGCGCCTGAAGCCCGCGCTGTCAGAAGGCTCGTCCATCCCCTGCCCCCGCTGCGGCGGCTCGGGCCATATCCGCGACACCGAATCGTCCGCGCTGCAGATCCTGCGCATCATTCAAGAAGAGTCGATGAAGGACAACACCGCCGCCGTGCACTGCCAGGTGCCGGTGGAAGTGGCCTCGTTCCTGCTCAATGAAAAGCGCACCGAAATCGCCAAGATCGAACTCAAGCAGCGCGTAAGCGTGCTGATGGTGCCCAACAAGACGCTGGAAACGCCCAACTACAAGCTCGAGCGCCTGAAGCACGACGACCCTCGTCTGGACAACATCGAAGCCAGCTACAAGCTGGCCGAAGATGTGGAAGACCCCACGGCCGTGACACGCCGCTCGCAAGAGCCCACCAACAAGCAGACTCCGGTCATCAAGGGCGTGCTGCCTGACGCACCCGCCCCCGTGGCCGAGCCCCGCCCTGAAGGCGCAGCCCGCCCCGCCCGCAATGGCAGCGGCCAGGGTGCCCGCAATGGCGCCGCTGCAACCCCTGCGCCCGCACCGGCACCGGCACCGGCACCGGCACCAGCACCCGTGCCGCAAGAAAAGGGCTTCTTTGCCTGGCTCAAGAGCCTGTTCGGCTTTGGCGCGGCACCCGCTCCAGCCCCCGTGGCAGCCCCAGCACCAGCAGCCCCGGCTGATGGCAATGCGCGCGGCGATGGTCGCCGTGATGGCCGAGGCGGTGAAGGCCGCGGCCGACGTGGCGGACGGGATGGCGCCCGCGACGGTGCGCGTGACCTGGCCCGCGAAGGCAACCGTGACGCCGCAGGCAGCACCAGCGAAGGCCGTGGCCGCCGCAACGAACGCGGCACTGAAGGGCGCGCACCCCGCGATGGCGACCGCCGCCCCGAAGGAGAAAACCGCAACGGTGAGGCGCGTGAAGGCCGCAATGGCCGTGGCCGCCGCGACGCCGAAAACCGCAGCAATGCGGCGCTGAACGGCGATGCCAACGCAGCACCCGCAGAAGCACTGGCCAACGTGAGCGCCGCCGCACCGGATGCGAATGGCGCGGCCCAGCCACGCAGTGAGCGTGCACCCCGCCGCGAACGCGGTGAACGCGGTGAGCGCGCCGAAGGTGGCCGCCGCGAGCGCAGCCCACGCAACGGCGAAGGCCAGGAGCGCAATGCCACCCCCATGGACTTTGCGGACACATCGCCCATGGCATCGCTGCCCGACCTGGACCTGACCGGCAACGAAGTCACAGAGCAAACGGCCGCACCTGCCACCGAAGAGCGCCGTGAACGTCGCTCACGCGACCGTTACGGCCGCGACCGACGCGAGCGCGGCGAACGTGCTCCGCGCGAGGGCGCCGACACCAACGCTGACGTTGCACCGCAAGACAACGCAGTCGCTGCGCCAGCAGCCGAGGTGGTACAGGACGAAGCCCCACGTCGCAGCTACTTTGCAGCGCCCGCCGCAGAAGCCCCGGCACCGGTAGCTGCTGCAGCGGCCGAGCAGGCGCCTGCACCGGTGGCAGCACCGGTTGAAGCGCCGGTGGCTGCACAACCTGTGGCGCAACCCGCCCCCGTGGTGCCGGCTCCGGTGGCAAAGCCTGTAGCGGCAGCCCCTGAAGCTGCACCCGCAGGCATGCCCCGCGTGCAACCCTTCACGCTGCCGGTGGAAGCCCTGCAGGCAGTGGCCGCAGCCTCTGGCCTGCAGTGGGTGAATTCCGACAGCGAGAAGATCGCTGCCGTGCAAGCTGCGATTGCGGCAGAACCCAAGCCCGTGCACGTGCCACGCGAACGCCCCCCCGTGGTGGTGCTGGATGAAGGCCCGCTGGTGCTGGTGGAAACCCGCCGCGACCTGGCCGCCATGACGCTTCCGTTTGAGCAGACACCATCTGCCTGACAGCAGAAGTGAGTGTGTGCCCCGCTGGGGCCATCCACAAAGGCGGCCCTGGCCGCCTTTGTGCTTTATTGGTGGCGCGAACACAACCTTGGCAAACCAGGTGCCTTGCACTGAACCGCACGAGCTGACCATAGTGGCAATTCGCATTGATGGTCAGGGCCTCTGGTGCACCCAGGGGCAGTGCCTGAGTGCATCGCTCAAAATAGAGCCGCCCCGCGCGACGCACTGACGAGTGTTCAACGCCACCGTGCAACCCCGCCGCTTTTCTAATTAGACACCCCCATGCTGTTTCTGCTGTCCCCCGCCAAATCGCTGGACTACGACACCCCTGTGCCTGAGAGCCTGCCGCACACCCGGCCGCAGTTTGTGCCCCAGTCCACCGCCTTGATCGAGGTGCTGCGCGAAAAGTCTGTGCAGGAGATCGCCTCCCTCATGGCCTTGAGCGACACGCTCGCGGCACTGAACGTAGCCCGTTACCAGGTATGGAAGCCGCAATTCACGGCCAGCAACTCGCGCCAGGCAGTGCTGGCTTTCAATGGTGACGTGTACGAAGGCCTGCAGGCCCGCAGCCTGAGCGCGGAAGACCTGGAGTGGGCCCAGCGCCACATCGCCATTTTGAGCGGCCTGTACGGCGTGCTGCGGCCGCTGGACCGTATGCAGCCCTACCGCCTGGAAATGGGTACGCGGCTGGCCACCACGGCGGGCAACACCCTGTACCAGTACTGGGGAAGCCAGATTGCCGAGTACCTCAACACCCAGCTGCGCTCGGACACCACGCCCGTGATCGTGAACCTGGCCTCGCAGGAATACTTCAAGGCGGTAGACCGCAAGGCCCTCAAGGCGCGTGTCATTGAATGCGTGTTTGAAGACTGGAAAGGTGGCGCCTACAAGATCATCAGCTTCCACGCCAAGCGCGCGCGGGGGCTGATGGCGCGCTATGCCATCACCCACCGGGCCACCACGCCGCACCAGCTCGAAGGCTTTGACCTGGAAGGCTATGCGTATGACAAGCTAGCATCCGAGCCCGAGCGCCTGGTATTCCGGCGCAAGCCCGACTGATGTCTTCCCCTCTGTCCACACCTGCACACGTTTGAGGTTTTGAACATGGCCCTGTCTCCCACCCAGCAAAGCGCCACCAGCACCCGCAAGCCTTCGGCCCAGTCCATCACGCCCGAGCTGCGCCGCTGGATCATCGAGCAGGCCCAGGCGGGCTTTTCGGCCCCGGTGGTGCTGCAATCCATGCGCGATGCGGGCTGGGACGAAGACGTGGCCGCCGACGCCATGGAGACCACGCTGCAGGAGCACCTGAACGAGCTGGCCGTGCAAAAGGGCGAACCCAGTGCGGTGCCTGTGCCCGAGCCCTTGCTGGGCGATTCGCCCGCTCTGCTGAACGCAGGCGACCGCCAGGTGCAGGTGCTGATGCAGCTCGCCAAACCCCGCGTGGTGGTGTTTGGCAACTTCCTCTCGCCCGAGGAATGCGATGCCCTGATTGCTGCCGCTCGCCCGCGCATGGCCCGCTCACTCACCGTGGCTACCCAAACCGGCGGCGAAGAGGTGAACGATGACCGCACCAGCGACGGCATGTTCTTCCAGCGCGGCGAAAGCGCTTTGGTGCAGACCATTGAAGAGCGCATTGCCAAGCTGCTGCAATGGCCCATCGAAAACGGCGAAGGCCTGCAGGTGCTGCACTACCGCCCTGGCGCCGAATACAAGCCGCATTACGACTACTTTGACCCCCACGAACCCGGCACGCCCACCATCGTCAAGCGCGGCGGGCAGCGCGTGGGTACGCTGGTGATGTACCTCAACACCCCCGAAAAAGGCGGCGGTACCACCTTCCCTGATGTGTTCCTGGAAGTGGCGCCCCAGCGCGGCAATGCGGTGTTTTTCAGCTACGAGCGCCCCCACCCTTCCACCCAGACGCTGCACGGCGGCGCACCGGTGATTGCGGGCGAGAAATGGATCGCCACCAAGTGGCTGCGCGAGCGGGAGTTCAAATAAGCATCAAATCATGCTCCAGCGCTTTATATATAAGCGCAAGCAGCTACTATTTTTATAGCAAATGACCAATACCCCTGAACAATCGCAGCTGGGCAAAGCCTCGGCCTACACGGACCAATACGACCCGACGCTGCTCTTCCCCATCCCGCGCGCGGGCAAGCGGGCCGAGATCGGCATTGCCGATGTTCCGCCCTTTTTCGGGGCCGATCTGTGGACGGCGTTTGAGGTGTCTTGGCTCAACCTGCGCGGCAAGCCCCAGGTGGCGCTGGTGCACTTCACCATCCCGTGCGAGTCGCCCAACATCGTTGAGAGCAAGTCGTTCAAGCTCTACCTCAACAGCTTCAACAACACCCGCTTTGGCGATGCCAGCGAGGTGCAGTCCCGCCTGCGTGCCGACATCAGCGAAGCCGTGTGGCGCGGCGCGCCCCACCCCGCCACGGTGGGGGTCAAGCTGATTGCACCCGAGCTGTTTGACCAGGAACCCGTGCACGAACTGGACGGCCTGAGCCTGGACCGCCTGGACGTGGAATGCACCCGCTACCAGCCTGCGCCCGATCTGCTCAAAGCCCAGTTTGACGAAGCCCCGGTGACCGAGGTGCTGACCAGCAACCTGCTCAAAAGCAACTGCCTGGTGACCGGCCAGCCCGACTGGGGCAGCGTGCAGATTCGCTACACCGGCCCGCAGATCGACCAGGAAGGGCTGCTGCAGTACATCGTGAGTTTTCGCAACCACAACGAATTCCACGAGCAGTGTGTGGAACGCATCTTCATGGACCTGTGGACGCGCTGCAAACCCATCAAGCTGATGGTGTACGCCCGCTACACGCGCCGCGGCGGGCTGGACATCAACCCCTGGCGCACCAGCCACCCTCACGCGCTGCCGGCCAATGTGCGCACCGCGCGGCAGTGAGGGTGGGTTGCGCTGTCAGGAACGGCGCAGATCGAGCCAGTCGCAGCGCAGCTTATGGCGCCGGTGCTCGCTACCGCGCCAGGTGACATAGAGGCTGGGGAACAGCATGCCCACACAACACAGGGGTGCGCCCCACCACTGGTCAAACAGGTAGGTGGGAAACCAACCCACCCAACCCCTGAGCCAGAAGGTCAGGACCGCATCCCACAAGTGGTATTCCAAGGGGTGGTCGGCCTTGTGATCCACATGCCATTGCTTGATGCGTTGCAGTTCTTCGAGGGTCATTGGAATCTCCCGGCGCGACGGGGACTCCAATGAAAGTCTGACGTAAGTTTTCGTCAAGATGCCGGTGTGCCACCCGGCACACCGTATCGGGATGACACCACCCTCAACGCACGCGGAACACTTCCAACGTGCGCCCGAGCACGGCAGCACTGTCACTCATGACGCGGGATGCTGCGGCCGATTGTTCCGCCAAGGCTGCGTTCTGCTGGGTGTCCCGATCGAGCAGGGTAACGGCCTCGTTGACCTGTGAGATACCCTCTGCCTGCTCGCGCGCTGCGACACCCATCTGGCCCATCAGGGTATTGACGTGCGCCACCGACTGCACCACCTGTTCGATGGTTTTGCTGGCCGACTGCATCAGGCCCGCACCGCGGCCGATGTTGCAGGCCGACTCGTTGATGAGCGCCTGGATTTCCTTGGCCGCCTCGGACGAGCGCTGCGCCAGGCTGCGCACCTCCCCTGCCACCACGGCAAAGCCACGCCCCTGCTCACCCGCACGCGCGGCCTCGACGGCTGCATTGAGCGCCAGGATGTTGGTCTGAAAAGCGATGCCCTCGATGGTGGAGATGATCTGCCCCATCTTGCGCGAAGACTGCTCGATGGCACCAACCACCTGGCTGACCTGAGCCACCGCCTGCCCGCCCTGGGTCGCCAGTTCGGCACTGTGGTGGCTTTCACGCACCACCTTCTGGGCGGCCTCGCTGGAGTTTTCCACCGTGGCAGAGAGTTGCTCCATGGCCGCGGCAGATTCTTCCAGGCTGCTGGCCTGGGATTCGGCACGGCCGGACAAATCCAGCGCGCTCTGCGCCATCTCGGCAGACACCGCACTGAACTTTTCCATCTCCTCCATCGCATCGCCCACCACGGCCCGGATGTTGAGTTGCAACCGCTGCACGCGCGCCATGACCTTGCCCAGCACATGGGTCATGGGCAGCTCGGGCTCGCGGTGCGTGAGGTCGCCAGCGGCCATGCCGTTGAGCAGGCGGCGCAGGCTGCGGATGGGCAGGGTCATGCCCACGTGGTAGCGCGCCAGCACCAGGCCCGCCACCACCAACCAGGCGAGGGTTTGCAAGGCCACGGCCATGCCGTCGTTCCAGCCCATCCAGCCCGGCACCAGGGACACCAGCATGAGCGGCAGCATCATGGCCGCCAGGCGCAGCGTGGGGCCCGAGCGATACGCCCTGCGAACGTTGTCCCACACACTGGTGCTGCGCACGCCGCCCGCATGGATACGGATGGTCTGGCGCCCGGACCCGCGCTCCTGCTTGACGCGCGCATACAAGGCCTCTGCCGCCTGAACCTGCTCGCGCGTGGGCTTGGTGCGCACCGACAGGTAGCCCACCGGTTTGCCCTGGCGCATGATGGGGGTGACGTGGGCCTGCGTCCAGTAGAAGTCGCCATTCTTGCGCCGGTTCTTCACAAAACCCGTCCAGCTGCGCCCGCGGCCTATGGTGGACCACATGTCCTTGTAGGCCTCGGGCGGCATGTCCGGGTGGCGGATCATGTTGTGCGGCTGGCCCATGAGTTCTTCCATGGTGAAGCCACTGACCCGGGCAAAGGCTGCATTGCAGTGCGTCAACACCCCTTTGGTGTCGGTGGTGGACATCAGCAGCTCGTCGGCCGGGAAGTCGTATTCGTTGTTGGTGACGGGAAGGTTGACGCGCATAGGTAAGTCCTGCCGAAAGTTTCCGCACGGAAACGGTGCAAACCATTGTGCCGTGGTTTGCTGACACAAAGATTTACGTGATAACCCTGATGGTCAGAACAGCCCCAGCGTCTCTCCCTGCGCCGGGCCGGGGGAGTGCGCAGCGGCAGGGTGCAAAGCCGCCTCGGCCACCGGCACCAGCGAGGCCACACGCACACCCAGCAAGCGCAGGCGCTGTTGCAGCGGCACGCGCTTGAGGCACTGGCCCGCCACGCGGCGCAGCATGGCGGCGTCCTGCGTGGCCTGGGCAATGGTCTGGTCGCGGGTGGCGCCGCGAAAGTCCGCATAGCGCAGCTTGATGCCGATGGTGCGGCCCGCATAGCCCTTGCGCTGCAGGTCCTGCGCCACCTGCTCGCACAAGGCCGTGAAGATGCGGCCCAGCTCGGCGCGGTCGTGCACGGCGTGCAGGTCGCGCTCGAAGGTGGTTTCGCGGCTGATGCTCACGGGCTCGCTTTCAGTCACCACCGGGCTATCGTCTCGGCCCCAGGCCGCGCGGTGCATCCAGGCGCCGGTGGATTTTCCAAAGTGGCTGATGAGCCAGCGCTCATCCTGCGCGGCCAGTTGTCCAATGGTTTCAATGCCCAGCCGCGCCAGCTTCTCGCCCGCCTTGGGGCCAATGCCATTGATCTTGCGCACATGCAGCGGCCAGATCGTGCTCTGCAGGTCTTCCTCATAAACGATGGAGATGCCGTTGGGCTTGTTGAACTCACTCGCCATCTTGGCCAGCAGCCGGTTCGGTGCCACACCAATGGAGCAAGTCAGCCCTGTCTTTTCAAAAATGCTCTTCTGGATGAGCCGCGCCAACACGCGCCCCCCTTCTCGCTGGCCGCCGGGCACATTGGTGAAGTCGATATACACCTCGTCCACGCCCCGGTCCTGCATCACAGGCGCGATCTCGGTGATGGCGTTCTTGAACATGCGCGAATACTTGCGCACCTCTTCAAAATCCACCGGCAGCACAATCGCCTGCGGGCACAGCTTGGCCGCTTTCATCATGCCCATGGCCGAGCCCACACCAAACTGCCGTGCTGGGTAGGTGGCCGTGGTAATCACGCCCCGGCCCACGTAGTCCTTGAGCAAGGGAAATTCCGACACAGGAATGAAGCAAGGCTCCCGCGGCCCTGAGCCATCGGGGTGCTGCAACAAGGCATCGTCCACCTTGCGCCGGCCACCGCCAATCACCACTGGCAAGCCCTTGAGCTGGGGGTAGCGCAGCAGCTCCACAGAAGCGTAGAACGCATCCATGTCCAAATGCGCAATGCGTCGCTGCTTGGCACAAGGCTGTACCGTGGCGGCCTGGTTATCGAGGGCGGTTTCAGGGTCAGGAACGGTCACAGCCGATATTGTGCGCGGCGCGTTGACAGCCTGCTGCCACACACCACACGGGCCCCACGTTAGAGAAAAGCCACCCTCTGCACCCTCAGTGCATCGCGGTCGATGCTGGCCTGCAGCAGTTCCATGTCAGCACGACATACCCCCTGTTGCACAAAATGGACTTGCCAACCGTGCACCACGCGAGCGACCTGCTGAATCAGCGCCAACGCCCGAGCGCGCGGGATGCCAAATTCACGCAACTCCGTCAGCGCATTCTCCAGGCTGGACTCACCCCCCCCCGAGCCGACAATCATGGACTGGCGCCCCATGTTGAGCAAGGTTGGCACCACGTCGTACGCGGGAGTCAACTCGTAGTAACCATCGAGCCCCAAGCGCAGGCTATGGTTGCGCTCATGGTCGTCCGTGTTGTCCATGAGGATGTTAAACACCATACGCTTGAACAGCTCTTCGCGCTGCGCCACTTGCGTGTCGGGGTGGGCCAAGCGCAGCAGCACCGTGGCCAGCGCGCTGTAGCTCTCGGGCAACCGCGCCGCGCGCAGCGCTGTGCGGGCCGACAGGCAATGCAGGCGGTAGCCACCCACACGGTCAAAGCGCTCAATGGTCAACGCATGGCGCGCCTTGCCGTGCCGAGCAGGCACAGGCAACACACCTGTGGCAGCCACGCGGATACCGGCCTGCGCAGCCAGGGTCATGGTGGCGTGTTCGACCAGCGGCGTGTCCACCGCATCGTCCAGCTCACTGAACTTGATGACGCAAGCCCCCGCATCGGTTTGCAGCAGCGCCTTGGGGCGTGCGCCGCCCAGCGTCACACCGGGCTGGATCAGGCGCTGCATATCAGCCGTGACCGGGGCCTGGGTTTGCAGGTCTTCCATGGCTGCGCTGAGCTGTGCCAAGTCCCGTACCTGGGGGTATGGGCCCAAAGCACGCGGCACATAGCGGTCTGCAGACACCGATACGCCCAGCGCACCAAACCGGTCATCGCCCGCAAACAGCAGCATCTCCAGAATGGACAGCCGCGCAGGCCGGTCCACATGGCGGATGATGCGCTCCCCCCAGCGATCGGGCCTGGCATCGTCAATGGCACCGGGGGCGCTGCTGCGCTCGCCTGCAGTGAACTCCTGCCCCGCTAACAGTGGCAGGTCTTCGCTCAGCGGAAAGTGCCACCAGCCTTCGCCGTAGCGAAAGGTGGCGCAATCTGCGACGAGGTGGGACAGGCCCAACTCGCCCAAAAGGGTGGGCTGCGCGGGATTCACCAGCGCCCACACGTAGAGCTGGTCTTGCGGCACGTAGCTGCGGGCATTGACCCCCATGCCCCGCTTCATCGCTGGGCCTTCGCAGAGCGAGGTTGGATCAGTGCCGCCAGCCCGACTGCCGCAGCAGGGCGAGAACGCGACGGCGACGGCACCGGCGTCGCAGTGCTTGGGCCGGGATGCAGTGCGTCCTTGACTGTTTTGCGCGAGCCCCGAACACGCGTGACCTCCCGCTCCAGAGCCGCATGGTCGTTCTGCGGTGCAATCACATCGGCCACCGCCATCGCCGGATTCACCAGCCACATGCACATCACATAGCTGGCCATGGCCACGGATGGGTCGCCCCGTTCGATGCGCGCCATGGTGGGTTGCGAAACGCCCAGCCGACGTGCCCATTGGGCCTGCGTCTCGCCCCGCCGCTTGCGGGCGATGGCAATGTGCTGGCCTAGCCGTTCAATCTGCTGGAGGACGGCCTGGGGGTACTCGGCGGGGCTGATATTTTGCTTTGGCATTCATAGATAGTAGTTAAATCGACTTTTAAAGTAAATCTATGAATACTTCCAACCAAAACAACCACTCAACCGAAATCAAAAAGTAATTCAATATTCATAGAAGTTTATGAAACATCAGATTTCATTTTTCTATGAATAAATTTACTTCTTGGCGAGAGCCGCGCTGCGAATCTCCTGCAGGGTTCCCGTGGGCGTGATCGCCTCGGGGTCGATCAGGCAGTGCAGCACGCTGGGCAAGCCGCTGGCGCGGGCGCGGGCAAGGGCCGCGGCAAAGTCCTCCGTGCGCTCCACCCGTTCGCCATGGCCGCCAAAGGCCTGGGCGTAGGCCTTGAAGTCGGGGTTCTTGAGCTGCGTGGCACTGACACGGCCGGGGTACTCACGCTCCTGGTGCATGCGGATGGTGCCGTACATGGCGTTGTCCAGCAGCACCACGATGATGTTCAGGCCGTACTGCACGGCGGTCGCAAATTCCTGGCCGTGCATGAGAAAGTCGCCGTCGCCCGCAAAGACCATCACTTCGCGCTGGGGCCACAGGCGCTTGCCGCCCACGCCCGCAGGCAGGCCGTAGCCCATGGAGCCGCTGGTGGGCGCGAGCTGGCTCGCGTAGGTGGTGAAGGGCCAGAAACGGTGAATCCAGGTGGCAAAGTTGCCCGCGCCGTTGCAGAAAATGGTGTCGGCGGGCATCACTTCCTTGAGGTGCTGCATCACCTGGCCCATTTGCAGATTGCCGGGGATGCGGATGGGAGCTGGGTCACTCCAGGCCAGGTATTCGGCATGGGCGGCTTCTGTGTGGGCCTTCCACGGCACAGCCGCTGTGGGTCGCACCGTATTGAGCGCCGCAGCCAACGCCTGTGGCGTGGCGTGGATGGCCTGGGTGGGGCGGTAGAGCTTGCCCAGTTCATCCGCATCGGCATGCACATGCACCAGGGGCTGCGCAGGCGTGGGGATGTTGAACAGCTCATAGCCCTGCGAGGGCACTTCAGACAGCCGCCCGCCCACCACCAGCACCAGGTCCGACGCCTTGATGCGCGCCAGCAGCTTGGGGTTCACGCCCAAGCCCAAGTCGCCGCCGTAGCAAGCGTGCGTGGCCGGGAACAGCATCTGGCGGCGGAACGAGCAGTACACCGGAATGGACCACGCTTCGGCAAACGCGGTGAACTCGCGCACCGCCTGCTCAGACCAGCGGCTGCCGCCCAGGATGGCCACAGGGTTCTTTGCGGCTTGCAGGCGCTGGGCCAGCTCGGCCATTTGCGCAGCGCCGGGATGCGTTTCCGTCACCTGGTAGGGCAAGGCATCGGCCACCGTGGCGGCCTCGGTCAGCATGTCTTCGGGCAGCGCCACCACCACAGGGCCAGGGCGGCCGGAGGTGGCGACGTGAAAGGCGCGCGAGATCAGCTCGGGCACACGGGCCGGGTCGTCAATCTGGACCACCCACTTGGCCATGGTTCCGAAGACGGCGCTGTAGTCCAGCTCCTGAAACGCCTCGCGCCCCATGGCGTTGCGGGCCACCTGGCCCACGAACAGGATCATGGGCGTCGAATCCTGGTGCGCGATGTGAATACCTGCTGAAGCGTTGGTAGCGCCGGGCCCACGCGTCACAAAGCAGATGCCGGGCTGGCCGGTGAGCTTGCCCTGCGCTTCGGCCATCATGGCTGCGCCACCCTCCTGGCGGCACACCGTCACGCCGATGTCGGCATCATGCAGCGCATCGAGCACGGCCAGGTAGCTTTCGCCAGGCACGCAAAAAAGCTGTTTCACGCCATGGGTGATGAGCTGCTGCACCAAAATCTGGCCGCCGGTGCGGGGGGTGAGGGTGATCGTTTTCATATCAACGGTATCGGTTCAAAAATTCAAAACAGGGCCTGGCAGGCGCGCTGGATGCGTGCGCAGGCTTCCTGCAAATCGGCGGTAGAGGCGGCGTACGAAATGCGGAAGTACGGTGCCAGCCCCAGTACACCACCGGGCACCACCGCCACATGGTGCTCGCGCAGCAGGTAGGCGCAGAAGTCGGCATCGGTGCGCAGCAGCAAGCCGCCCGGCGTGGTGCGGCCCAGCACGCCTCCGCAACTGGCAAAGGTATAGAACGCGCCCTCGGGCACACGGCAGTGCAGGCCGGGTGAGGCGTTGAGCGCGGCTACGACCAGATCGCGCCGCGCCTGGAACGCCTGGCAACGCTCGCGCACCACGTCTTGCGGCCCGGTCAGCGCCGCCACGGCCGCCGCCTGGCTGATGGACGAGGGACACGACGTGGCCTGGCTTTGCACCACGGCCATGGCCGCAATCAGCGCCTTGGGGCCTGCACCATAGCCCAGGCGCCAGCCCGTCATGGCGTAGGCTTTGGAGACACCGTTCACCGTCAGCGTGCGGTCGCGCAGTGACGGCAGCACGGCTGCAGGCGTGGCAAACGCACGGCCGTCGTACAGGATGTGTTCGTAGATGTCATCCGCCAGCAGCCACACCTGCGGGTGGCGCTCCACTACCTCCAGCACGGGGCGCAACTGCTCAGCGCTGTAGGCCGCGCCGCTGGGGTTGGAGGGCGAGTTGATGAACACCCAACGCGTGCGCGGCGTGATGGCCGCCTCCAGCTGCTCGGGCGTGATGCGAAAGCCGTTGGCCTCGGTGCAAGGCACGACCACGGGCACACCGCCCGCAATCAGCACCATGTCGGCGTACGAAGTCCAGTACGGCGCAGGCAGGATCACTTCGTCGCCCGGGTTTACTGATGCCATCAGAGCGTTGTAGAGGATCTGCTTGGCACCCGCACCGGCGGTGATTTCGTTCAGCGCAAAGTCCAACCCGTTCTCGTGCTTGAACTTGTGCTGGATGGCGGCCTTGAGTTCGGCTGTTCCATCCAGCACCGTGTAGCGCGTCTCCCCCCGCGCGATGGCTTTTTGCGCGGCCTCCAGGATGTGCGCGGGCGTGTCGAAGTCCGGCTCGCCCAGGCCCAGCACGATCACGGGCTGGCCCTGGCGCTTGAGCTGGTTGGCCTCTTGCGTCAGGTGCACGATTTCGGAAACGCCGATGGCAGCGAGGCGGTCGGCCGCGCGGAAGGCCGTGGCGGGGATGGGAGCGTTCATTGCTGGTAGGTCTCCGGGGGCTTATCGTTGGGCACAGACAGACGGACAAATGGGTCAACAAACTTCAACGGCCGCTTTCAAATCACGTTCCTTTCGAGCAGCGGTGCGTTGCGTGCAATGCGCTCGATGGACAGCGGCGACAGGTCCAGGCTTTGGTAGCTGCCCGTAAGCAACAGCTCGGCCACGCCTCGGCCCACGGCAGGGCACTGCTGCAGCCCGTGACCCGAAAAGCCGTTGGCAAACACCAGGTTGTCGCACGCCGGGTGCAGGCCCACGATGGCGTTGTGGTCGAAGGTGTTCATCTCGTAGTAGCCCGCCCAGGCGCCCTGCATGCGCAGTGCTTCAAAGCCAGGGATGCGCTCGGCAAGCAGGGGCCAGATGTGCTCCTCAAACGCTGCGCACTCAGGCTCCAGCGGAGCGAAGTCGGCATCGTTGCCTGCGTCCGGCGCAAAGCCACAGATGAAGCCTTTGCCCTCGGGCCGCAACCAGATGCCACTGGTATCGATGAGCAGGGGGCAACCCGCCAGTGCTGCAGGGCTGGCGAGGTTGAACACCGTGCGGCGCTTGCCCACCACGGGCAGGTCAATGCCCGCCCAGCCCGCAATAGCAGCGGCCCACGGGCCACCGGCATTCACCGCATAACGGCATGGCAGCACAGCGCCGCTGTGCAGGCGCACCGCGTTCACGTGCAGCACGCCATCGCTGATCGCTGTGTCGAACCCCACGGCCTCATCGGCCACATAGCGCACACCCTGGCTCTGCGCCTTTTTGCGCAAGGCAGTGAGCAACAGGTAGCCGTCAAACCACCCCTCGCCAGACAAACCCAGCGAGCCCAGCACCACGTCCTGCAGAGCCAGCCACGGAAATCGCTCGGCCAGTTGCTGCGGGCTCAGCAGCGCCACATCGGCACCGTGCTGCTTTTGCAGCGCGTGGTTCTCGCGCAGCGTGGCCTCGCCCGCCTGGGTGGCCAGGTACAGGTAGCCGCCTTCGTGCAGGCCGATATCAGGCACATCGCCATGGCAGGCCAGCAGCGTGCCCACGTTGCACAAGAAACCGATGCCGTAGGCAGATATCTGGATATTGATGTCAGTAGAAAACTGCTGGCGGATGGAACTGGCCGACAGCGCCGACGAGGCCCGCGCATAGGTCGGGTCCCGCTCCACAACCACGACATCACAGCCCGGCTGCTGCAGGGTGAGAAAGTAGGCAATGGCGCTGCCGATGACGCCACCGCCGATGATGACGATGGGCATCACACGTCAAACTTCACGCCCTGCGCCAGCGGCAGCGCGGTCGAATAGTTCACCGTGTTGGTTGCGCGGCGCATGTAGGCCTTCCAGCTGTCGGAGCCCGCCTCGCGGCCACCGCCAGTTTCCTTCTCGCCACCGAACGCGCCGCCAATTTCTGCGCCGCTGGGGCCAATGTTGACGTTGGCAATGCCGCAGTCCGAGCCAGAGGCAGACATGAACTGCTCGGCCTCGCGCATGTTCAGCGTGAAGATGGACGACGACAGGCCCGCACCCACGGCGTTGTTCATGGCAATGGCCTCATCCAGCGTGCTGTAACGGGTGACGTACAGGATGGGCGCAAAGGTTTCATGCAGCGCGGGGCCTTCGTGCTTTTGCAGCTCCACCAGCGCGGGGCGCACGTAGTACGCATCAGGGCCGCCCAGGCCTTCGACACGGGCGCCGCCGTGCACCTTGGCACCCAGGGCGCGGCTTTGCTCCAGCGCCTTTTGCATGCCGTCAAACGCCATGCGGTCGATCAGCGGGCCCACCAGCGTGCCTTCAGCGCGCGGGTCACCCACCTGCACGTTGGCGTACACCTTGGCGAGCTGGGGCACCAGCTGGTCGTACACGCTTTCATGCACAAACAGGCGGCGCAGCGTAGTGCAGCGCTGGCCTGCCGTGCCCATGGCCGCAAAGGCGATGCCGCGCAGCGCCAGGTCCAGGTCGGCCGACGGGGCGACGATGGCGGCGTTGTTGCCACCCAGCTCCAAAATGGCGCGGGCAAAGCGGGCTGCCAGGCGCGGGCCCACGGCGCGGCCCATGGCGGTGGAGCCGGTGGCCGACAGCACGGGCACGCGGGCATCCTGAACCAGCACCTCGCCAATGTCGCGCTGGCCAATGATCAGCTCCAGCAGGCCCGCGGGCGCGTCGCTGCCAAAGCGGGCCAGTGCGCGCTGGGCGATGGCGTGCGTGGCCAGGGCCGTCAGCGGGGTTTTCTCAGACGGCTTCCACACCACCGTGTCGCCACACACCACAGCCAGCGCGGCATTCCACGACCACACGGCCACCGGAAAGTTAAACGCGGAGATCACGCCGCACACGCCCAGCGGGTGCCAGGTTTCCATCATGCGGTGGCCGGGGCGCTCTGTGGCAATCGTCAGGCCGTACAACTGGCGCGACAGGCCCACGGCAAAGTCGCAGATGTCGATCATCTCCTGCACCTCGCCCAGGCCTTCAGAGGGAATCTTGCCCGCCTCCAACGTCACCAGGCGGCCCAGGTCAGCCTTGGCGGCGCGCAGCTCTTCGCCCAGCAGGCGAATCAGTTCACCCCTGCGCGGTGCAGGCACGGTGCGCCAGGTGGCGAAGGCTGCGTGTGCGCGGCCAATGGCGTCGCTGGCCTGCGCGGGCGTGTGCTGGGGCACATGGGCCACCACTTCGCCAGTGAGGGGTGAGCGCACAGCCAAGTCGCCCCCCTGGTAAGCAGACGCGGGCACGCCCAGGCGCTGCAGCAGGGCATGGACTTCAGAAACGACGCTGGAAGCAACAGAGGTGTCAGACATGGCAATCAACCGGTGAGATGTTCAATGAAAAACATGGGGCAGGCAGGCCAACAGCCCAGGTGCCCCGGCACAAGCATTTCTGCAGCAAAGATGGTGCCACTATCCACCCTGCACCGGGCAGTGCATAGCAAAAAATTGGAACAACTTCATACCCGATCAGAATGAAGTACCGCAAAATGGGGTGCAAATTCAGGAGTAGCCTGCGCTCGAATAGAAAGCGCTAGCGCACCGAAACGGTGAGCACGTCGTGCTACCAGCTCATTCCCTCTCATCATTAACCCCAGTGCCGCACCGCCATGTTCCGCAAGACCTTTTTGCCGCCGATTGCCGACTTGCTGGCCTTTGAGGCAGCTGCCCGGCACACCAGCATCTCGCGGGCGGCTGAAGAGTTGCACCTGACGCAAAGCGCTGTGTCGCGCCAGATTCGGCAGCTAGAGGAGCAACTGGGCACCGCCCTCTTTCACCGCGTGCGCCAGCGCGTGGTGCTGACCGATGCAGGCCGCATCTACGCGGCCGATGTGCAGGCCGTGCTGCAGCAACTGTCGGCCAGCACGCAAAAGACCATGGCGTTTGCCAGCACCGATGGTCTGCTCAACCTGGCCGTGCTGCCCACGCTGGGCACCCGCTGGCTCATTCCGCGCCTGGGGGGCTTCATGGCGCGGCACCCTGAGGCCATGGTCAATTTCTCCGCGCGCACTGAGCCTTTTGACTTTGCCGGCACGCCGTTTGACGCGGCCATCCACTTCGGCGCGCCGCACTGGGCCGGTGCGGTGTGTGAATACCTGATGCACGAAGAAACCGTGCCCGTGTGCAGCCCCACCTACCGCGACCGCCACAACATCCGTACGCCGCAAGATCTGGCCCGCGTGGCGCTGCTGCAGCAAAGCACCCGCCCCACGCAGTGGGCTGAATGGTTTGAACTGGCGGGCGCCCCCACGGCGCTGGCCTTGCGTGGCCCCCAGTCGGAGCACTGCGCCATGATTGCGCAAGCTGCGGTGTCGCACCTGGGTGCGGCGCTGCTGCCGCGTTTTCTGATCGAGCAGGAACTGGCCGCAGGCAGCCTGGTGGAGCTGTCTGACCTGGTGCTCACCAGCACCGATGCGTATTACTTGGTGTACCCCGAGGCGCGCGCGCAGTCGCCTCTGGTCAAGGCCTTTCGGGATTGGCTGGTGGCGGAGTGCGCGGGGCAGCGGTAGCGGGCGGCGTAACCCAAACCATCCAGCGCCGCTGGGTGGGGGCGGTAAAGCGCCCGCCGGGAACCCGCTGCAAAATCCTCAAGCGATGCGAAGCGAGCGCAGTGCCTCGAAGGCTGCTGCCATTTGCGCAGGATTCATCCCTTGCGCGCGGCGCCGCTGCATGAGCTGGTCAAAGCGCGCATCCAGATCAGGAACCCCTGCAACATAAGCCAGAGCGAGATTGGCCAGATAGGCCATGACGTAGATCGGGCTGCGGGGCTCACCCAACTCGTACGCCAGAAAATCGTCCAGCGTTTTGCAATGGTCCAGCACAGGCACCAACGCTGTCAGGAGCCAATCGCCCAGCGCAGACATGAAAACGTCCAGTCCCTCGACACCGGAGGCGAGGTAGCTGCGCGATGTGGGGTTCTTGGGGGAAAAGTTGCGCAGAAAGGCATTGATCTGCGGCGTATCCTCCACATTGAAGAGGATCCGCGTTTGAGGTGCACACACTTTGGCCACCGCTTCGGGCAACTGAGGCGTGATGCGGGAAATCACCGTTGCCACATAGTGGCTGGCCGCATCGCCCATCCAGTCGACATGAATGCGCTGGTCCCCGAGCGGGGTAGGCCGCACAAGGTGCGTTTCCACCAGGTTGCCGCGTGGCGCGGGCGTTTCCAGCGCGAACCCATGGCGCTGCAGGCGCGGCAAAACCAGCGCCCGAAAGCGCCCTTGGACATCGAGCAAACCCGATGGCGCGGGAGGCGCAACCGGCGCATGGACAAGCGGCTCCCGACCCGCCACCGACATCCGCCAAGGCCCGGGCACAAAACACGCTCCCGCCTGCTCGTCGTACACGCTCAGCCCCAGGCTCACCGCCTGATCGATCAGGCGCGGATAAAAGCTATCTGGTAAGGTCTGAGCCAGTGCCAGCGACCACACAGCTTGGTCCACCACTCCATCCGGCGCATCCAGAGTCCAGTCGGCGGCAAGCTCTGGCGTCCACACATGCATACGCCGCGCCAGCTCTGCAAAACGCGGGTGGGGTGACGCGGGCTGGTTCACCAGCCGCGCCAGAACCGAGCGGGCCTCCGTCCAGGTGGCCGGGGTGGGCTGGTCCCATATGTGGATGACATAGCTCATTGAATACACCCTTCCTCGTCAGATTTTTTGTCGGTAAACCACAGCCGCGTCGCGCCCCACGGGTACCTTCCGCAACAAAACCGGCAGGAAGTCTGTGACATATGTCACCGGGTATGGCGCCCAGTGGACAGCGAGGTCGCCACTCACCGCTGCTTCGAATTCTGAATTCGCCGCCTGAACGGCAATTGGATCGTTGAATCGAAGAAGAGGGATGCCACCATGAAACGCTGGATCAAATGGACTGCGAGCGGCGCCATGCTACTGGCTGCGATTTTGATCGGCTCGGCAGCCAGCGGCTTGTACCTGGCCGAGCAAAAGCGCAACCGCACCATCGACATCAAGCCCCGCCCCGTGGCCTACACCACCGATGCGCAGACCATCGAGCGCGGGCGCTATCTGTATGCATCGCGCAGCTGCTCCTACTGCCACGGCGCACAGGGCACGGGCCGCGAGTTCGTCAACGATGGCAAGGGCACGCGCATCGTGGGGCCCAACATCACGCCCGCTGGCGTGGTGGCACGCTACCCGCCCGAGGACTGGAACAGCGTGATCCGCCATGGCGTCAAGCCCAACGGCCGCCCGCTGCTGGTGATGCCCAGCGAGGACTACAACCGCTTCACCAACGAAGACCTGAACGCCCTGGTGTCCTATGTGCGCCAGTTCCCGCCGAAGGAAGGCGCGCAGGCGGTGATCGATCTGCCGCACCCTGCCTGGGTGCTGTATGGGCTGGGGGCGATTCCTGACGCAGCTTCGCGCATCGACCACCAGTTGGCGCCCTCGCGCCCCACCGCTGCCGGTGTGACGCTGACCAACGGCCAATATATGGCCAACATGTGCATCGGCTGCCATGGTGCCGATCTGTCGGGCGGCAAGATTCCGGGTGCCCCACCCGATTGGCCTGCGGCCGCAGACATCCGTCCTGGAACACACAGCGCGGGCACCGCCCTGGCCCGCTATCCCAACGCTGCCAGTTTTGTGTCCATGCTGCGCACCGGCAAACGACCGGACGGCACGCCCATCCAGGTCATGCCGTTCGAGTCGCTGGGTCAGTTGAGCGATGTGGACGCGCAGGCGCTGTACCTGTACCTGAACGCGCCCCCCGCGCAGCGTGAAGCAGGAGGTGGGCAGCACCGCAGCCGGCGGCCAGAAGAGCAGTGCCAACACCGTGCCCTCCGGGCCCGGCGGGCTCAAGCTGCCTGGCAGACCTCGGCGCCTCCTGGCAGCACTGCAGCAGGGCCGCCATGGAGACTCAGGCCAAGAAAGGGCGAAGGACTCCGCCCGGTCAAAGTGACTGCCCTGCTGACCCGCCCCCGGTGGACCACCCGCTGGCGTGGCGGATCAGCTGCCGGGGTGCTGATGGGCTGGGTGGGCCGAAACAGGGGCCAGGCTGTATGACCCCACATGCCCGCCCGGGGTGTTGCCGGTGCCTGCGGGCGCAGACGGGGGTGCACGCCGCACGCGGGGCACCACACTGAGCTGCACGGTATCCAGCACCGGGCCGGGCACCACATTCAGCGCCTTGCGCGGCAGGTCCACCAGTTGCTCTGCATGCCACACGCGCACTTGCGCGGCGCCATCGGGCACGCTGGCAAAACGGGCGATACCGTCGATGTCGGTCTTGAGCGTCCAGGCCGAATCGGTCACAAACACATGGCCGCGCATGGAGCCGTGCAGGTGGCAACCCAGCAGCAGCACGCCAGGCTGGCGCACGGTGGTCTCGGCTGCCTGGGCGGCCTGCCCGTCTTGCTTGCCCGCCAACCGCATCTCAAAGCCTTCATTGCCCCCTGCCCCGGCCGTGGCTGCAGGGCCCACCGGCGTGCCGCGCACATGGTGGTCCCAACGGTCCTGGTTGGTAAAACGCAGCGTGGTGCCCGGCGCCACCACCGTGAGCGCGGGCACAAAGCGCATGCGTTCTTGTTCGATGGTGGGGCTGGCTTGCAGCAGGCTGGGCGCTGTGGCCGCGTTGGCTGCGCTGGGGTACAGCACCACCACGGCCTCGGGCACGGGCTTTCCGTCGCGGCCTAGCACCTGAATTTGAACATTTCCGGCGCTAGCGCTTATGGAATAAGCGCAACCAGCTATCAATAATGTAGCAACAATGGATTGCATGGTCAGCGCACGGTGATGATGTCGCGGTGCATGGGGGCCAACAGCGCCAGCAGGCGGTTTTGCTGCGCAAACGCAATGCCCTGGGCCGCCATGGCCGCCTGCAGCACTTCCACCAGCGCGTTGAAATGCGCTTTGGTAATGTCCATGTCAGCGTGGGCAGACTTCATGTCACCGCCTTCGTACTGGCAGGGGCCACCGCTGAGCTGGCAAATCTGGTCGGTCAGGCTTTCCTTGAGGGCCTGGGGCTTGGTGTCCTTGAAGTGGCTGCCGATGCGCGGGTCTTTCACGGCGCGGTTCACAAAATCATCGACCAGGCGCGTGATGCCAGGCTTTTCGCCCAGCGCCTGGTACAGGCCTGCGGGCGCGGTGGATGAAGGGGTCGGGGCTGTTTGCGCGGCGGCGGGCAGGGCCAGCAGGCAGGCTGCGGCCACGGCCCATGCACAGAGTTGGGCAGACATGGTGGTGCTCCAGAAGGTGAAAACCGGCTCGGTCAGAACGCGACCTGAGCCGAAAGGTAGTAACCGGTTTGGCGCTTGTCCCGGGTCACGCCCGGCACGATGCGGCCCAGGTCCACCCACGCCAGCGTGAGCGAGACATTTTTGCTGGGCGCCCAGGCAACGAAAACATCCTTCCAGTCGTCCTCGCGCAGCGCGGCCCCCAGGCCGGCTGCCGCACCCAAGGCCTGCAGGTTGTTGGGCTTGAAGCGGTACTCGGCCCCCACGGCAAGGTTGTGCCGCAGCAGGTAGGCGATCGAAAACTCGGGCTGCAGGCTGCGGCGGTTCTTGCCAGGCGCGGCCGAGCCAAAGCCCAGCAGGCCGTTTTGGTTGGCATTGGTGTAGCGCAGGGTGGTGTTGAGCAGCAGGCTCTTGTCCAGCAGCAGCTTGGTAGCGCTCAGGTACAGATCGGTGCCGCTCGTCTTGGTACCCAGAAAATCCAGCACCGACTTCAGTGATCCGGAGCGCACCTGTTTGTGCTCCAGCCCCAGCGCCACCTGTGGCACCCAGGTGTCGGCATCCAGAATGGCATCGCCCAGCAGTTTCACTTTCAGGCCCAGCACGTCCATCTTGATGTGCTGGCCGGGCGCCACGCCAAAAGGGGCGATGCCGTTGAGGGCGAAGGCCGGGGCCGCATCAAAATCCTGCCGCGCCAGTGACAGCTCCACCCTGTCCTGCCAACCGATGGCTGCGCCGTAGCTGGAAAGTGCGTAGTCCTGCGTACCTGCGCGGGTGGCATAGGCGCTGACGCCCCATTCACCCTCCGTGGCCTGGGTTCCAATCACCGCCCAGGGGGTGATGCCGCCCCCGGCGCTACCGGTGATGGAACTGACGCCCCCGGTCAACACCAGCTTGCCAGTGTCGGCCTGGGCAGCGCCAGAGGCCAAGAGGGCCGCCAGGGCGGCGCACTGTGCAATCGGTCGTAAGGGCAAGGTCATCGGGGTATCTCCTCCAAAGGTTGTGTGCTTGTCAGAACCACGATGTGCTGACCTTTACCTGGTACGCGCCGCCCAGCCTGCCAGATTCACGCCGCCCCACTTTTTTGTTCACAGCATGCGCTGGATGAGCGTGCCCTTGAACAGCACAGGGCCGGTAGGCCCCCCTTCGCTGGGCACGCCACCCTTGGGCTCCAGGCTGATGGCCAGGGTGGGAACCTGCTTCACCTCTTGTTCGGCTGCCGTGAGGGTGAGCAGCTTGTCTTGCCCCAGCACGCCCAGCGAGCGCGGCCCGCCCGCAGGCGGCAAGGCCCACAGTTGCAGGGATTTGTCATCGCCCTCCTGGAAGCCGCCCACGCGCTGCAGCACGAGCTTCTGGTTCTTGGGGTCAAAGGTGACGAGCATCGAGGCGGCGGCCTGGTCATCGGCCAGCACGGCCACATACTGGATCTGGGGTGTGGCTTGCAACTGCTGCTGCAGCGCCGCTATTTGGGCGCTGGTGGCAGCCTGTAGCCCCCCGTGCGCCTGCCACCCCACCAGCACGGCGGCCACGGTGGTCAGCGCACCCGCTGCCGCCGCACCGCGCCACCAACGCAGGCTGCGCCACCAGCCTGACTCGCTCACCGCCTGGGCACGGGCCAGCTCCATGCGGTGCTGGGCTTGGTCGGCCTGCACCAGGTTCTGGATGCGCAGCCACACGGCCGGGTCAGGCGTGGTGCCGGGCTGCAATTCAGCCAGACCCGACCAATGCGTTTGCCACACCAGTGCAGCGGCCCGCACGGCGGCGTGCTCGCGGGCCAGTCTTTCAAAACGCCGGCGGGCCCCGCCGCGCAGTGTGCCCAGGGCATAGCTGGCAGCCAGGCGCTGCAGCAGTTCAGGGTGTTGGGTGATGTTCATGGCGTGTGGGCCCTCATGCGTACCGGGCCATGCATTGGCGCAGCTGCTCCAGCCCGCGCCGTATCCAGGTCTTGACGGTGCCCAGGGGCAGCTGAAGCTGCTCGGCCAGCTCGCCATGGCTCTGGTCGCGCAGATAGGCCAGGCTCACCACCTCGCGCTGCTTGGCTTCCAGCCGCGTCAGGCACTGGTGCAGGGCAAAGGCCTGCTGGCTGGCGTCATTCACGTCCATGGGGTTGGGGCTGTCGCCTTCCAGGGTGTCGGCCAGCAACTCGTCGAGCTCGTCCGTCACGCCTGCGCGGTCGGCCGTGCGTTTGCGCAGGGCGTCCAGGGCCCGGCTGCGCACGATGAGCCCCATCCAGGCCAGGGGCGGGCTTAGCGAGGCGCGGTAACTGCCCGAACCGCGCCAGATGGAGACAAACGCCTCCTGCAGCACATCTTCGGCCGCATCCCGCTCGCGCACGATGCGCAGCGCCAGGCCATACAGCTTGGGCGAGGTGCGGTCGTACAAGGCCTTGAGGGCCTTGTCGTCCTGCGTGGCTACGCGGTCGAGGAGTTCCATGAGTTCGCGGTCTGGTTCAAGGGTGCTCATGCACCGATTGTGTGGGATGCCTGCGGGTTGCACACAAGGGTGGAAATACCCTGGGGCTTTCAACGCCGCGCAACGTTTGTCAACACAAATACGCAGCCGCGGGCGCGGCAGATTCAACCCATGCACACCGATGGTTTCAGGCCATTTCAAAAAAATCTGAAAACTTTTTGAATCCAGTGTGGCGATGGCTCCGTACAGAGGAGTGACGGGTGCACATACCGCCTTTGCAGCGGCGCAAAGCACCCTCTGGTTTTCAACCCGCAACCAAGGAAGCACCATGCCCACGATCCGCACCTCTTTGACCACCCTGGCCCTGTTGGGCGCTGCCGCTGCCCTCACGGCCTGCGGCTCGATGAGCTCGCCAGCCGCTCCAGCCTTCAACCAAAGCAGCCTGCCCGCCACTGTGCAGGTGCCTGCCGGCCAGCGCATCGCCATGGAAACCGTGGGCGCGGGCGACATCACCTACGAATGCCGCGCCAAAAAAGACATGCCCAGCGCCTTTGAATGGGTGTTTGTGGGCCCCGATGCGAAGCTGATGGACCGCTCGGGCAAGGTGGTGGGCCGCTACTACGGCCCACCAGCCACCTGGGAGAGCAACGACGGCTCCAAGGTAACAGCCACGCAGCTGGCAGTAGCGCCCGCCAGCGCGGGCAACATTCCGCTGCAGCTGGTCAAGGCCAACCCTGCCATGGGCATGGGCGCGATGCAGGGCGTGACCTATATCCAGCGCGTGGCCACCCAGGGTGGCGTGGCACCTGCCGTTGCCTGCACTGCGACCAACGCAGGGCAAAAACAGGTGGTGAAGTACCAGGCCGACTACATCATCTGGAAGGCTGCTTCCTGAAAGCGGGCTAGCGCACGCCCTGCCAAAACACAAAGCCCCGCATTTGCGGGGCTTTGTTCACCAGCGGGGTTACAGCGTGGGGATGGTGCCCGGCAACAGTACAGAGCGGTCCACGTTGTTGATGTTGGTATGGCCGCAGAAAGCCATGGTGATGTCCAGCTCCTTCTGGATGATCTGCAAGGCGCGGGTCACACCCGCCTCGCCATACGCACCCAGGCCGTACAGGAAGCTGCGTCCAATCAGCGTGCCTTGCGCGCCCAAAGCACGGGCCTTGAGCACATCTTGCCCGCTGCGAATGCCGCCATCCATCCACACCTCGATGTTCTTGCCCACCGCTTCAGCAATGTGAGGCAATGCAGCAATGGAGGAAGGCGCCCCATCGAGCTGGCGGCCGCCGTGGTTGCTGACGATGAGTGCATCGGCACCGCTGTTGACGGCCAGGCGCGCGTCTTCGGCGTCCATGATGCCTTTCAAGATCAACTTGCCGCCCCAGCGCTTTTTGATCCACTCCACATCGCCCCAGTTGAGCTGCGGGTCGAACTGCTCCGCCGTCCACGACGACAGCGATGACAAATCGCCCACCCCTTTGGCATGGCCCACGATGTTGCCGAAGCTGCGGCGCTTGGTGCCCAGCATGCCCAGGCACCAGCGCGGCTTGGTGGCCAGGTTGATGAGGTTGGCGATGGTGGGCTTGGGCGGGGCCGACAGGCCGTTCTTGATGTCCTTGTGGCGCTGGCCCAGGATCTGCAAATCCAGCGTGAGCTGCAGCGCCGAGCAGTTGGCGGCCTTGGCGCGGTCGATGAGGCGGTTGATGAAGTCGCGGTCGCGCATCACGTACACCTGGAACCAGAAGGGGTGTCGGCCCGTGTGCTCGGCAATGTCCTCAATGGAGCAAATGCTCATGGTGGACAGCGTGAACGGAATGCCAAACGCCTTGGCCGCGCGGGCGCCCAGAATCTCGCCATCGGCGTGCTGCATCCCTGTCAGGCCCGTCGGCGCAATCGCCACCGGCATGGCCACGTCCTGCCCCACCATGGTGGTGCGGGTGGTACGGCCTTCCATGTTCACCGCCACGCGCTGGCGCAGCTTGATGCGCTGGAAGTCCGACTCGTTGGAGCGGTAGGTGCCCTCGGTGTACGAACCCGAGTCTGCATAGTCGTAGAACATGCGCGGCACGCGGCGCTGGGCGATGACGCGCAGGTCTTCGATACAGGTGATTTTGGACAGGTCGGGCACGCTCTCGCTCCGTTCTTGAAATACAGCGCCGCATGGTAGGCCCTGGCAGAACGCCAGACCATCAAAATTATTTGCGCGAGCTTGCAACAAATTTCCATTCCGTGCCGTGGCAAGGTGCTCGGCCCATTGCGCGCGAAGCGCATGGCCAGACATCCTCGCTTTGAACCGGGTGCGGAAGGAACGTAATGCGCTGCGCGAACCCGTTCAGGGCCTCAGGCCAGTTCGTCCTTTTGCACCACCAGACTGGGCGGCGTTGCGGGGCCTTCGTACTGGCGGATCTGGTTGCGCCCGGCCTGCTTGGCGGCATACATCGCAGCGTCGGCATGGCGCGTGAGCTCGTCCAGATTCTGGCCATGCTGTGGGTACAGGCTGATGCCCCCGCTGAGCCCCAGCGACAGGGTCACACCCTGCAGCACGAATGGCTCCACGCACTGCTGCATGAGTTTGCGCGCCACCACACCCGCCTGCTCGGTGCCGCCAATGGCTGGCAGCAGCAAAACGAACTCGTCCCCGCCCTGGCGGCACACCGTGTCGGTCTGCCGCACCACGGCCTGCAGGCGGCGTGACCACTGCACCAGCAGCTGGTCGCCCACGTCGTGGCCCATGGCGTCGTTGACCTGCTTGAAACCATCGAGGTCGAGGTAAATCACCGCCACGCACTTGCCTTCGCGCTGGGCCTGGGCAATGGCTTGCTGGGCGCGGTCTTGCAGCAACACGCGGTTGGGTAAGTCGGTCAGCACGTCGTAATGGGCCAGCCGCGCCATACGCGCCTGCATGGCCACGGCCTGGGTCACATCGCGCAGCACGGCCACCGCGCCCGTCACATGGCCATGGCGATCGGCAATCGGGCTGGCTGAAAGTTCCACATCAAACCGCTGGTGGGTAGTGCGATGGGAGACCGCACCGCGCGTGGGCGGCAAGGCACGGTCGTCCCGCATGGCAGCGCGCAGCGGGCTCTTGAGATCAGCGCCCACCTCCGACGGAACCAGGCGAATCACTTCATCCACATCGCAGCCAGCGGCGTCGAAGCCCTGCCAGCCTGTGAGCCGCTGGGCCACCGGGTTGAGGTAGGTAACCTGCCCATCTGCATCACAACACACCACGGCATCGCCAATGGACTGCAGGGTCAGGCGCATCAGCTCTTTTTCTTCAAAGAGCAGGTCTTCCATGCGCTTGCGCTCGCTGATGTCGGTGGCCTGGATGAACAGGCCCAGCACCTTGTCGCCATAGCGCTCGGGGGTGTACGACACGATGATGTGCCGCCGGATGCCCTGGGCATCCGTCAGCCGGGTCTCAAAAACCTGCACCTCTCCCTCCAGAGCCTTGGCCAGCAGCAGCTCGGTTTGCTGGAAGCGCTCGGGCCCCAGCAGATCGCGCATGTGCATTCCGTGCAGCTTTTCGAGCGGCACGCCAAACCAGGTCTCGTGGGCCTGGTTGCCAAAGCGGTTGTAGAGGTTCACATCCCACGAGCCGACCAGCGAAGGGATGCTGTGCAAGATATTGCTCAAGTCGCGCTCGGCGCGCTGCAGTTGCGCACTCACCGCCTGGCGGCGCTGCAGCTCGCGGTTGAAAAGCACCGCCAGCGCCATGCACGCCAGCATGAGCGCGAAGGTGAACAGCCCCAGCCCCCAGGCCGAGCGGTTCCACTTCTTGAAAATGGTGGCCTTGGCTTGGGCCACGTTCAGGATCAGCGGAAAGCGCCCCACGTGCTTGAAGGAATACGAGCGCTCCACCCCATCCAGCGCCGCACGCCCCACAAAGCTGCCTTCTTTCTCCTGCTGAAAACGGATCATGTTGGGCGTGCCCGCAATGCTCTTGCCCACGTCCGCGTCACCATAGGGAAAGCGCGAAACGATGACACCATCGTTACGAAACAGATTGACGCCGCTGTTCTCACCCAGATCCACTGAGGCGAACAGTTCATTGAAGTAGCTCAGCCGCACCGCGCCCAGCACAATGCCGCCAAACTCGCCCTGGGAAGTGCGAAAGCCGCGCGCCAGGGGCAGCGACATGACCCCGGTAATGCGGGAGGGCACCGGCCGGCCCACAAACAGGCCCTCATGCCCCCGCTCCTTGAACGCCAGGAAATATTCCCGGTCGGCAACGTTGGCCTTGCGAGGCTCCTGCGAGCCAGAATCCAGAATCACATCGCCCTGGGCATTGATCACCACCACATTGCCCAACGCATGCAGGCGCACCACGCTTTCAAAGCGAACGACTTCCCGCAGGCGATCGCGCATACGGGCTGAAGGGGACAACTCGCCCGCGCTCTCAATCCCCTCCACCACCGTGATCAGAGACTGGTCCACCGAGTCCAGCGTCCACTCCAGCGAATGCGCCAGCGTGCCCACCAGGTTGGTATTGGCTTTGAGAGCGTAGGTCCATTCGTCGTTGCGCAACGTCCACAGAGCACGCACTGACAATGCGCCGATCCCGAGGGACAGCAGCAAGGCCATCCAGAGAAACCGCTGAGACAGAAGGGAACGGACGGCAGACATGCGTGGCTATTGATCGAAGCCGGGACCACGGGCCCGCACACTGCCCACAGAACGACGGCCAGGCCCCACGCTGGGCCGTGAAGCGGCTGCTAAGGGGACGTCGCGGTGGATTTCAGCGCCGCCGTGGCGTGAAATGCGCGGGGGAATAGGCATGTAAGAACAACGTCTACACAGACTTGCGCACCATTGTAGTGATCGCCACAACGACATCAGGGGAAATAACCGACGGGTCACCGGCCTCATCGGGGCTTCGAGGCGGTGCCGGGGACGGCCCCCGGCGCCACCCCGGCGCCGCGCACTTCAAAACGCACCGTGTCCAGCACCTGCCCCTGGGCGTTTACCAGTTCCAGCGTGTGTCGGCCCGGCCAGGGCAGCCACTCCAGCACAGCCCCCCGGCCCAGAGGCTTGCCGTCCATGCGCCATGCCAGGCGGGGGGCTGCAAGGTCGGCGGCCTGCAGCCGCAAGCGCTGGGACTGGGGCGGAATGTCCGGATCCAGCGCGATGACCGTGCCGTGAACCGGCATCAGGATACGCGCAGGCCCCAGGTCAGCCTGGGGTTCTGCGGGTTTTGAACGTTTTTGGCCTCCAGCGCTTACTGATAAAGCGCCATCAGCTACGTTATTGATAGCAAACACAGACTGCTGCGTGCCTGGCACAAACCACTCGGTGCGCGCAGCCTCCAGCGGGAGTGAGGCCGTGGCGCTGTCGCCATCGCCCCCCGCAGGCCCAAACCGCACAGGCCACTGCACCAGCCCCTGCGGCGGGCGCGGCGGGCGGCTGGGCTCGCGCGCATGTAGAAAGCCCATCACGGTAGCCCACACGGGCGCGGCCCCGCTGGTGCCGCTCACATCGTGCATCGCAGCGCCGCTGGCATTGCCCACCCACACGCCCACGGTGTAGCGTTCGGACCAGCCCACCGCCCAGTTGTCACGCATGTCCTTGCTGGTGCCGGTTTTCACGGCCGACCAGAAGCGGGTGGCCAGCACGCTGTCGGTGCCAAAGGTGCGGGCGCGGGCGTTGCCGTCTGAAAGGATGTCGCCCACGATGAAGGCAGCGCGCGCATCCAGCGCCGGGGTGAACGCCGGGCGCGCTCGCGTCGGCAACACCACCAAAGGGCTGAAGCGCCCGCCGTTGGCCAGCGAACGAAAGGCATTGGTCAGGTGCAGCAAGGGCACCTCGGCACTGCCCAGGGCCAGGCTGTAGCCAAAGTAATCACCGTTTTCGCGCAACGGCAGGCCCAGCTCCCCCAACTGGTGGTGGAAGGCATCGGGCGTCACCATCACCAGCGTGCGCACGGCCGGCACGTTGAGCGACGCCGCCAGCGCCGTGCGCACCGACACCCAGCCCTTGAACTGCCGGTCGTAGTTCTGCGGGATGTACAGGCCGCTGGCCGTGGTGATCTGCGCGGGCGAATCCTCCACCAGCGACGCGGCGGTGAGGCGGCGCTCGGCAATCGCCTGCCCGTACAGGAACGGCTTGAGCGTGGAGCCGGGCTGGCGCAGCGCCAGCACGGCATCCACCTCGCTGGCCTGACTGAGCTGGCCGGACGAGCCCACCCAGGCCAGCACCTGGCCCGTGGCGTTGTCCAGCACCAGCACCGCGCCGTCTTCCACATTGCGGCCGCGCAGTTCACGCAGGTGCTGCTGCAGGGTTTGGGTGGCAAAGCGCTGCAAGGGCGCGCGCAAGGTGGTGCGCAACGGTGGGGCGCCAGCGCTTGCGGCAGATGGGGCTGCTGGGGACGATGCCGCCTCTGCCTGCTGGCGCAACGCATAGCGTGCAAAGTGCGGCGCTGCGCCTTCGGTCGCATCAAACGCACGCCGTTGCACAGCGGCGGTGGTAAACAGTTCCAACGCATCGCAATCCACTGCGGCTTTTGGCGGCTGCATGGCTCGCAACACGCCGCAGGCACGCTGCGCCACCAGGGCCGGCTTGGCGTTGGGGGCGCGCACCAGGGCGGCGGCCACGGCTGCCTCGCGGTCTTGCAGGCCATGGGCTGCCTTGCCAAACAGAGTGCGGCTCAGCGCATCAATGCCCACCACCTCGCCGCGAAACGGCACGAGGTTCAGGTACGCCTCCAGGATCTGGTCCTTGCGCCAGCGCCTGTCCAGCACTTGTGCGGCCACCGTCTGCCCAATTTTTTGCACCACGGATCGCCCCCCGGGTCCCTGCCTCCAGTCGCCATCCAGCAGCCCCGCCAGTTGCATGGTGATGGTGCTGGCCCCCCGCGTGCGCTGGTTCCACAGGTTGCCCCAGGCGGCGGCAGAGGCCGCGTGCCAGTCCACCCCGCTATGCTCGTAAAAGCGCTTGTCCTCACTCAGCACCAGCGCCATGCGCAGCGCAGGCGACACATCGGCCAGCGGCACCCACTGGCCGCGGCGCACCGTGGCGTCGGTGCGCAGGCGCTGCACCACCTCCCCTTCACGCGAGAGGATGAGCGTGTCAGACGGGCGAAAGTCGGCGCGCACCTCTTCGTAGCTGGGCAAGGCGTGGGCGGCCATGGCCGTTGCCCAGGCAAGCAGCACCACAGCGCATTGCCGCCAGGCGCTGCGTGGCAACGGGGCTTGTAGCAAGGCGTTCAATGCCCTCAACGCGCGGTCGCTCCCACCTTCACCCGTGCATTCGGCGCTTCACCAAACATCTCGGGCGCATACAGCGCTTCCACCCGGCTGGGCGGCAAGGCGAAGTCACCCACGTTGTTCAGGCGCACGGTGTATTCCATGGTCACCGTGCCCTTGGGCAGGTACTGGTAGTAGCTGCGGAAGGACTCAAAGCTGCGCTCTTCAAACGCGGCCCAGCCGCTGCCGCTTTGCTTTTCGCCCTGCGTGGCAATTTCCGAGTCACGGCCCAGGCCGCTGCCCAGGATGGTGGCGCCGCCCGGAATCGGGTCGGTGATGGCCACCCAGGTCATGTCGGCGCTGGCGTTCACTTCCAGCTTCACACGCAGCACGTCGCCACGCGTGTACTGGCCTGCGGGCAACGATTTGTTGGCCTGCTCGACCGGGGTCACCGTCTTCTTGATGGAGTAGCCCGCTGCGAACGGCGCCTTCAGCTCCACCGCTGCCACTGACTGCAAGGTGAGCCAGGGCTTGCCGGTACCCTGGTGGGTCACCTCCAGCGCCTCTTTGCTACCTATAGAACTACCGGCCTTGCCCCAGGGCAGGAACATGCTGTTGTTCTTCAGGTTACCCGGTGCGGCAGGCGCGCCAAACCAGGTGGTCTGGTGGGCGGCGCCGCTGGCGTCGGTGACCTTGATGCGTTCGACCCGGCTCCAGTCCACGCTGGCGTTGTTGCCCCCCATCGTGGCTTTGGTAGCGCCCGCCACGGGGGTGGCTTCAAACTTGGCGCTGAATTTTTCCAGCGCCAGGCCACCCCACAGGTTGGCCGTGGTGGTGTGCCAGGCACCGGCCTGCTGGCGGCTGATGAAGCCATTGGCCAGGCGGCCCATGTCGTCCTTCCAGGTGGGGTCGTCCATCACGGCCAGCATCAGGCGCGCGGTGTTCACGTCGCCGTTTTGCATTAGCCACCACCAGTAGTCGTCCTGCTCGGTGCTGAAGATGAGCTTGGTGCCCTGGAACGACAGGCGTGCGCGCAAGATTTGCATCGCTTCGGCCAGGCGTTTTTCGCGTTCGGGCACATCGGCCACGCGCTTCAAAACATTCACCCAATCAATCACCGAGTGCGTGGGCCACTGGTTGGGCGCAATGGTGATGCTGCTGAGCATGCGGCCCTGGGCCTTGCCGTAGCGCGACAGCGCCTCGATGGCGGCGAGCTTGCGCATGTCCAGGTCTTTGCGCGGGCTCCAGTGGTTGCGCTGGATGCGGCCTTCCACAAACGCGATCAGGGCGCGCTCCATCGGCGCACGGGCCTCGTCGGGCAGCGCAAAAGCGGGGTTGATGGCGGCAGCCTCGTGCGTGGCGGCCAGCAGGTAGGCCGTGAGGGTGTCGCTGCCCGTGTTGGCATCGCCGCTGCGTGGCGGGAAGTAGCTGGCCAGACCGTCGCTGTCCAGATACGTGGGCAGGTTGGCCACCACGGTTTGCCACAGCTTGCCGTCGCGCAGGCCCACGGCCTTGCTGGTCTGCTGCTCCAGGCAGCTGAACGGGTAGGCAGCCCACCAGTCGCGCACGCCGGGCAGGCCCCCATCTCCCGAGCCTCCCAGCTTGGGCTGCAGCGACATCTTCAGACCGCCCCGGCCGGGGATGGCGTCTGCGGGCGGCGCCGCATCGATGGCGAACTTGCCATCCACCTGCACCAGTGTGGCCTGCTGCACCGTGAGCGGCACGGCGGGCACGATGCGCTGGCGGGCCTTGAGCGCATCGGTGGCGCCCGAAGCGGTATCGCGCGCCTGGATTTCCCACAGGATGGCTTCCGCGCGGGTCTGCGCCAATTGCGCGGGAGCCGTCACGTCCCACGCCACTTCACGCGCTTCACCGGCGGGGATGTCCACCTGCTGGGGCTTGAGTTCGAGCAGCGTGGCACGCGGTGCCACTTCCACCTTCATGGCCGCCTTGGTGGTGTTGCGCAGCGTGATCTGTGCACGGAAGTTGTCGCCCTCACGCACCAGCGGCGGCAGGCCGCTGATGATCTGCAGGTCTTGTGTGGCGCGAATGCTGGTGCTGCCCGTGCCAAACAGGCCCGCAGACGCATCGGCCACTGCCACGATCTTGAAGGTGGTGAGTGCGTCGTTCAACGGCACCGTCACCTTGGCCTGGCCGTTGGCGTCGAGCTGCACGGTGGGGTTCCACAGCAGCAGCGTGTCGAGCAGCTCACGCGTTTGCGCACGGCCGCCGCCGCCACCTGCAGGCACCGCCTTCTTGCCGTAGTGGCGCCGGCCAATGATTTCCATCTGTGCGGTGGAGGTCTGCACGCCCCAGCTGCGACGCTGCAGCATGGCTTCGAGCAGGTTCCAGCTGGCGTTGGGCATCAGCTCCAGTAGGGCCTGGTCTACAGCAGCCAAGGCCACTTCGGCGTGGGCGGCAGGCTTGCCGCCGGGCAGCGTGGCCGTGATGGTGACCTGGGCCTTGCCACGCACCGGGTAGCTTTCCTTGTCGGCCGCCACCTTCACGTTGATCTGGTGGGTCTGCGTGCCCACGCGGATTTCAGCCAGCCCCAGGCGGAAGGCGGGTTTGGACAAATCGACCAGCGCTGACGGTGCTTGGTATTCCTTGCCCTCGTACCAGAAGGCGTTCCACCACTCGCCCGGCGCCTTGAAGCCCCAGGTGAAGAAGCTGTACCAAGGCACCTCACGCAGCCGACCACGCAGGGCCAGCACACTCACATACACGTTGGGGCCCCAGTCGGACTGCACTTTCAGGCTCACTGTGGGATCTTGCCCATTGAGCTGCAGCATATGGGTTTCGATGATGCCTTCGCGCTCCACCGCCACCAGCGCAGTGGCAAAGCGAAACGGCATGCGCACCTGGAACTTGGCGGTCTCGCCTACCTGGTAGCTCTTCTTCTCGGGCAGCAGGTCGATGCGGTCGTGGTCTTCGCCGCCAAACCACAGTTCGCCCTGGCGGGTAACCCACACGGACGAAGCAGCTTCGCTGGTGTTGCCGTCGCGGTCGGTGGCGGTCACCACCAGTTCCACCTCACCGGCCTCGTCCAGCTTGGCGTCGCACAGCAGCAGGCCACGGCTATCGCTCTTGCCGGTGCACACCGTGCCCAGGTCTTTGGTGGATGTCTGGTTGTCGTAGCTGTAAAAGCCGCCCACCATGCGCTTGCGCGTGGTGGTGGTGATGCGCGCAATGGCCTGCACCTGCAGCGCCGTGTTGGGCGCTGCCTGGCCGTTGTGCTGCAGCGCCAGGGCCTGGAAGCGGATCTTCTGGCTGGCCGATGCCCAGCCCTCGGTCTTGATACCCGCCACCACGCCCGCTGGCCACAGCGTGTGGGTGCTGCGCAGGGTTTGCACTTCGCCATTGGGGTCGGCGTAGGTGGCTTCCAGCAGCAGCTCACGCGGCTGGCGGGCCTGGGGAAGGTTGTCGATGGTGACCTTGCCGGTGCCGTTGCGGTCCAGCGTCAGGGGCAGCTTGTCGGCCACCACGCGCGCGTCCTGGCCAGCGCTGGCTTCTTCATCGTCGCTGTGGGCGCTGACTGCACCCTTGTGGCGCGGCGGCGTGAAGCTGAACATGTCGTAGTCGGCAAACTGCAGGTACTTGCTGCGCACCAGGGCCGACACGCGCACCGGCAAGTTCGCCGCGCCACCGCCCGCCACGTAATTGACCTGCACATCGGTAGGCACCGAGCGCACGCGCACCAGGGGCTTGCTGTCGGCCGGGGCAATGCGCCCTTCCAGCACTGGCAGGCGGAACTCTTCCACCCGGAACTGGCCGGTGGTGATCGCGCCACGCTCTGCGCCAGCGCCTTGCAGCTCCACGCTGTATTCACCCAGCTTGGCAGCGGGCGGAATGGCAAAGCTGTTCACGGCGCTCAGCCCGCCCGTGGGGGTTTTGCGCCACTGCACCGGCTGTTCAAACTGCTGGCCGCTGCCCACATGGGTGATGAGCAAGGTGCCTGGGCCTGCGGCGGGGGCGTCAAAGCCCTTGCGGTTTTCCAGGCGGTAGTAGTGCTTCATCGACACCGTCTCGCCCGCGCGCAGCAGGGTGCGGTCGAACACCGTGTGGGCCCGTGCATCGGGCTGGACCTCGCTGCTGGTGGGCACGTTAAAGCGCCAGGGCTCAATGCCCCGCTGCCAGTCGCTCCAGGTGAAGGCCATGTCTTCCACCCCGCCCTGCGCATGACGGGCACTGACGAAATAGGCCGACGAACCCTGGCCGTAGTCGTCGTTGCTGTGGCAAGACGGCGCATCGGGCGACAGCCCCTCGATCATGGCCACGCCCTGCTCGTTGGTGATGGCCCGCGCCAGTTCGCGCCCTCGGCAGTCCGACACGCGCACTTTGGCGCCCGCCACCGGTTTGCCCTTGTCCAGCGAGGTCACCCACACCGCCGCGTTTTCACGCCCCAGCTTGAAGTGCACGCCCAGGTTGGTCACCAGCGCTGAGGTGCGCACGTACATGGTGCGGCCTTCGCCATGGCGTCCATCCAGCAGCGAAGCACCCAGCTTTTGCGATGCGATCTCGACCACATGGAAGCCCGGCGGCAGCGGAATGCCCACCACCTCGAACGGGCGCAGTTCCTTGCCGGTGACCTGGGGCAAGTCCAGCGTCTTGACACCGCCCTGCCCCGCCAGCAGCGAGAGCATGCGCGTCTGCACATGGTCGCGCTCGTCGTCGATCACCTTGGGCAGCGGGCCCTTCACATCGCGCGCGGCCACGCGGCGCGGCACGTGGTAGTCGTCGTAACGCGCCACCTTGCGGAACCAGGCAATGATGTCGGCATCGGTCGATGGCTTGAGCGTGCTCACCTTGCCTGTGGGCGCTGGCGCTGCGCCCGTCTGCAGGCCTTGCACCTTGAGGCCCGCTTCCACATTGCGCAGCGTTACCGGTAACAGCGCGGGGCCGTCAGGCCCTTCGGCAAAGCGCTCGACCACGCCAAATGGCGCGGCGGCAAATTTGGCCAACGGTGGCAGGCCCGCCGTAGCCACTTTCAACGGGAAGCTCGCGGCATTGCGCAGGGTGCGGCCCGAGGCGTCCTTGAAATCCTTGGGCAGCTCCAGCGTGAAGCTGGTCTGCTCTGGCAGGGGTGCATCAAACTGCACGCCGTTGATCACGGCGTCGGCATCGCCGCCGTCCTCGCCGCCATCCACCCTGGGCTTGAAGGTCTCGTTGGCCGACTTGAGCCGGATGGCCATGGCCAGCTTGCGCGGCACCGGGGCGTTGAACGACAGCGACAGCGGGCGCAATGGCATGCAGGCCGCCTGGGCGTTTTCACGCTCGCAGCTGAACTCGGCCGCAAACGCTTCGCGCACCCGGTAGGTGAAGCGCTTTTCCACGCTGTTGGCCACCCCGCTGGGCGTGGCCACACCCTTGCCAAACACCAGTTGCAGTTGCGAGCCGGAGGTAAGCCGGCGGTTGCAGGCAAAGCTGGGGAACTGCAGCGGCTCTTTCGCGGCCCGCTTTTCCAGGCCCAGGGCCTTGAGCAGATCGGTGCGCTGGGCACCTTCAATCATGCGCACCGGCACGCGCTCGCCCACGCCTTCCAGCGCGCACCACACGTTGGCCTGCACGCTCTCGGTGGTTGCCGGGCCGTTGAGCTGCAACACAAAGAACTGCTCTTCGTCGAGTTGCTGGTAGGTGTTGGGCCGCACGCCTTGCACAAAGGGTCCGCCGCTATTGAATTGATAGCTCTTGGCGCCCGTCAACAAAGCGCCAGAGGCTGATTTGAACTCAGGCTTGACGGTGGCCGTGCAGCGCATGCCCGGGGGCAGGTCGGCCTCGAAGTCGAACACCCATTCGCGCTCGCTGGCCCAGCGGCCCGTGCCCTTGGAGGCTGCCGCATCGTTGCAACTGATGACCAGCGGCGCCGGGGCCTTGGGGTCGCCAAAGGTCACTGCCGCCGCATCGAACTTGGCCACTGCCTGGCGCACCCGCGCCACCTCGCCCTGCGGGCTGAAGCTGACGATCTGCAACGCCTGCGCCTGTGCGGCCACCAGCAACCCGCCCACCAGCGCCGTGGTGGCCCGGGCATTCCTCCAAAGTGTTTTCATTGTGTTTATCACTCTTGCCTGCAAGGGGTATGAGAGCCTGTTTACGGTCTCCCAGGGGTCCCCTGCGAAACCGTAAGCAGGCTCTGAGCGTAGCCGATGCACCCGCTCAGGCGCTACCGCGCGCCGCCTGTCCAGACCGGGAATGTGTGAGAAAGTGCAGCCGCCAAGCGCCTGTGTGCCCCACCTATACTCCCGCGCAATCTATTGGCGCTGCCTCCCATCCAAGCGAAAAACGCCCGGGCAGCGCACCCCGCGCAGGGAGGCGGGAGCAACACCATGGCCACAAGACCCACGGGCTTCGACCAGACGGCCCAGCCCGCCAAACGGCCCGCCCCGTTCTGGCACCGGCTCAACACCTTCTTCACCTTCCCGCTGCAATCCAAGCCGCTGATGTACAGCCTGATCCTGGCGCTGTCCAGCATGCTGTTCAAGGTGATCTTCTTCCTGCCGGATGCCTTGGGCATCCTGATTGTGGAGATCGGCATCTTGCTGGCGGCCTCGCGCTACGGCTTCAAGATCACCGCCCTGGGCTCGCGCGGCATCTACAACGCCGATGACTACCCGGCCGAGCTGGACCCCGACTGGAAGAACCTGCCCTGGAAATTGTTCGCCATCGTCATTGCGCAATCCATGGTGGTGGGCTGGCTGCAGAGCGTGAGCCCCACTCTGGGCACGCTGGCCTGGCTGGTCATGTGCTTTTTGCTGCCCGCCACGCAGATCGTGCTGGTGCAGACATGCAGCTTTGTCGAAACCCTGAACCCCGCCAACGCCTGGAACGCCGTGCGCACCATTGGCTGGCCGTACCTGCTGCTGTGCGTCTTCCTGTTCCTGCTGAGCCAGGGCACCTTCATAGCCCTGGGCCTGCTGCTGCCGCTCTTCAAAGGCTGGATTCTGCTGCCCATCGTCAACTGGGTGCTCATCTATTTCAGCTGGGTCATGGCCAGCCTGCTGGGCTACGCCATGTACCAGAACCACCAAGCCTTCGGCATTGACCTGCTGCCCGGCGCAGGCCTGGACGATGACAAGGCCCCCGTGGACCGCCGCACGCCACGCCAGATTGAGCAAGACGCCATCGACGCACAGGTGGCACAGCTGGTCACCGCTGGCGACATGACCGCCGCCGTGGCCCTGGCCTATGAGGAGCAGCGCATGCGCGGCGAAGAAGTGGCCGCACAGCGCCGCTACCACCGCGTGCTGGCGCTGGCCGAGGGCAAGACTGCCACGTTGCTGGACCATGCGCAGCGCTACATCCCGTTGCTGCTGCGTTCGGGCCAGAGCGGCGAAGCCCTCAAGGCCTTCCAGACCTGCCGCGCCAAAGACGCGCAGTTTGCGCTGCAGGACGCCCCCACCACCCTGGCCCTGGCCAAGGCCGCGTGGAACACGGGCGACGCGAAAGACGCCCTGGCCCTGCTGCAAGGTTTTGACCGCCGCTTCAAGGGCCACGACGCTGTGCCCGCCGCTTACGAGCTGGTGGCCCGTGTGCTGCTGCAGGGCATGAACCGCGCAGACATGGCGCTGCGTGTGCTGGCGACACTGGAATCGCGCCACCCGGATACCGAGGCGGCACGGGAGACACGGTGGTTGCTGCGGAACCATGTGCCGCAGGGGGCGGCGGGGGGTTGCATTGGGTTCTAGCGCTTATGGGGTGAGCGCTGGTAGCTATTGAATTGATAGTGGGCTGGTTCGTCGTCAGCCGTTTGGGGCTTGGTGGGCCGATGGGGCCGTATGCCTTTGCTGAGGGCGGGAGCCGGGATGTGCGCCCGGCGGCGCAGTAACTTTCTTTCGCTTCGCCGAAAGAAAGTCACCAAAGAAAGGGCGACCCCACTGTCTGCGTCCCCTGCGCTTCGCTACGGGGCAACCTGCGGTGCTCGCGTCCAGCGGGGTCTCGCTCGAACTCGCTTCGCTCAGACAATCGCGAGCCCTGATCCGCTGGCCGCTGCGCTCCTCGGCGCATACAGAGGGGATGGGCAGCCAAACAGCCATTCGGGCCATTGCTTCGCTCGGCCCTTTGTTGTGGGCGCAAGCGCCTTGCGCAGGGCACAGCGCATGCTGGGTCGAGCGCAGCGACGACCCGAATGGCTGTTGGGGTGTTCACCCCCTGCTGGCTGCGCCTGCGGCGGGGCGGTTGCGGGGTGGCATGGGCGCCCGTGCGCCCATGCTTCGTGATCTGACTCGCCGTGGCTGTCCGAGCGGCGCTGCGCAGCAGCAAAGCGAGTTCCACGGCGCACCCCGCAACCGCCCCGCCGCAGGTTTGCCCCGTAGCGCAGCGCAGGGGTCGCAGACTGGGGGTCGCCTTTCTTTTGGGTACTTTTCTTTGGCGAAGCAAAGAAAAGTGCCTCGCCCGCCGGGGCGAAATCCCGGCTCCCGCCCTTGGCAAAGGCATGCAGCCAAAAGAATGGCGACGAATCGGAATACTATCAATTCAATAGCTACCAGCGCTTGCCCCACAAGCACCAGAGCCCAATTCAATCAAAACCTACACCCCACCCAACACCTGCAACGCCGCATTCCCCGGCGCCAACTGCTGCAACTGCGGCCGGAACACAGCCGCCTGCTCCCGCCGCCCCGCATGGCACAGAGCAGCCACCAACATCCCCAGCGTCTCCCCCAGCTCCGGGTGCGCAGGCGCTGTCTTGTGCAAGGCGTTGAACAGCTTTTCCGCATCGCCCCACTGCTGCGCCCGCGCAAAGCGCCGGGACAGGCGGGCCATGTCGTCCGGCAGCAAACGCACGCCGGGCTTGGCTTTATCGAAGTAGGTGCGGTAGCTGGCGTGCTGAAACTGCAGCGTCTGCTCGTCATGGGCGCGCAGCCGGAAGATGCGGCGCGCGGCGCGGTGAAAGTCTTCGCTGTCGGGCCACAGCGATGCGGTCTTGAACCAGGCGCTGAGCACCGTTTGGTCCTGCGGGCGCAGCTTGGCGGCGGCGCGCCACTGGGGCAGCGCCTGCTCAAACTTCATGGCCTGGGCCAGGCGCTGGGCGTTGGCCACATGGGCGTCAAAACCGTCGTCGGGCACGGCAACCTGCGCCGTGGGCACTTCCAGGGGGCTGCGGCGTACCAGCATCACCAGGGCCATCAGCGAAGCCCCTGCGAGCAAGCCGCCCAAGTGGGCCATGTAGGCCACGCCTCGGCCGCTGAGCCAGTGCTGAAGCAACTCGTTCGCAATCCACGTGGGCAATAGCAGCAACGCTGGCGCCGTGACGTAGTTGAAATAGAAAAACAGCTGGTAGAAAAACCGCACACGCCGCAACCGGTACAGCACGGCATACATGCCCATCAGCGCAGACACGGCCCCCGAAGCGCCCAGGCCATAGCTGCCAGTGCCGCCATACGCCCAGGCCGACAGGGCCGAGCCCCCCAGGCCGCCCAGCAGGTAGAACGCGAGGTAGGTGGTGCGCCCCAGTGCCAGCTCGACCGAGAAGCCGAACAGGAAGAGACCTCGGTGCGCTGCGGGCCCCAGAACACGAGCATGTTCACCAAGATCAGCAGCACGGTCATCCACGGCGGGTTGCGCCAGGTGGGCCGGCTTTCGAGGGGTATGGCGTAGAACATGGGTCAGCAGGGCAAGGGCAGAAATGTCGATGGCGCCAGCCGGAAGGGCCAAACGCAATCAACGCGGTGGGCGCCAAGCGTAGCAAACACCAGCCGGCGTGCGTTGCGGTGCCCACCGGCCATTGCCTGAGCACGACGACGCGCACATGGGGCTGTGTCCTACGCGTGGCAAAGCGCTGGGATCCAACGATGGGGGCTGTCCTTTTTTCTGATATCCCAACCTTCAGGAGCGCCCATGGCACGAACCCCCACTTCGCGCGGCGCGGCACCAAAATCGCCGTCTGCACTGCCCTCTTCCACCCAGTCTGAAACCTTTCGCGGCAACGCCGGTGAGCTGCAACAGCAAGCCGGTGGCAAACACCCGGTGCTGACCACGCAGCAGGGCATTGCGGTGGCAGACAACCAGAACTCTCTGCGCTCCTCGCCACGCGGGCCCGCGCTGCTGGAAGATTTCATCCTGCGCGAGAAGATCACGCACTTTGACCACGAACGCATTCCCGAGCGCATCGTGCACGCGCGTGGCTCGGGCGCACATGGCTTTTTCGAGCTGACGCATTCGCTCAAGAAATACACCACAGCCCAGGTGCTCACCGAAGTGGGCGTGCAGACGCCTGTATTCACGCGCTTTTCCACCGTGGCGGGCGGTGCAGGCTCGGTGGACACGCCGCGCGACGTGCGCGGCTTTGCCGTGAAGTTCTACACGCCCGAGGGCAACTGGGACCTGGTGGGCAACAACATTCCGGTGTTCTTCATCCAGGACGCGATGAAGTTCCCGGACCTGGTGCACGCCGTGAAGATGGAGCCGGACCGCGCCTTCCCCCAGGCCGCCAGCGCGCACGACACCTTCTGGGACTTTGTTTCGCTGATGCCTGAGTCGATGCACATGGTGATGTGGGCCATGAGCGACCGCACCCTGCCGCGCAGCCTGCGCACCATGGAAGGCTTTGGCGTGCACAGCTTCCGCCTCATCAATGCAGCGGGCGAAAGCACGTTCGTGAAGTTCCACTGGCGGCCCAAGCTGGGCATCCAGTCCACCGTGTGGGACGAAGCCATGAAGCTGCAGGCGGCCGACAACGACTTCCACCGCCGCGACCTGTTTGAAGCGATTGAGGCCGGCGACTTCCCCGAGTGGGAGCTGTCGGTGCAGCTCTTCACTGAGGAAGACGCCGAGCGCTTCCCCTTCGACCACCTGGACCCGACCAAGCTCATCCCCGAGGAGCTGGTGCCGCTGCAACCCATCGGCCGCATGGTGCTCAACCGCTGGCCCGACAACTTCTTTGCCGAGACCGAGCAGGTGGCCTTCTGCCCCGCCAACGTGCCGCCGGGCATCGACTTCAGCAACGACCCATTGCTGCAAGGCCGCCTGTTTTCGTACCTGGACACGCAGCTCTCGCGCCTGGGCGGGCCGAACTTTGCGCAGATCCCGATCAACGCACCCAAGTGCCCGTTCCACCACATGCAGCGCGATGGCCACATGCAGATGCAGGTGCCCAAGGGCCGCGTGAACTACGAGCCCAGCAGCCTGCAGGGCGACACGCCGCGCGCTTCGCTGGCGCGGGGCTTCCGCCACTTTGCGCAGGGTGACGATGGCAGCGGCCGAGGCAAGGGCCGCATCCGCCCCGAAAGCTTTGCCGACCACTACAGCCAGGCGCGCATGTTCTACCGCAGCCAAAGCCCGCTGGAGCAGGCGCACATGGCGTCGGCGCTGGTGTTTGAGCTGTCGAAGGTGGAGACACCGCATGTGCGCGAGGCGGTGGTGGGCCAGCTGCTGCATGTGGACCCTGAACTGGCCCAGCGCGTGGCAGCCGGCCTGGGCCTGCAGGCGCTGCCCCCTGCGCCACCCGCTGCCGAGCCGGTGCAAGACCTGCCACTGTCGCCCGCGCTGCGCATCATCGACCGCATGAAGCCCACGCTGCAGGGCCGCTGCATCGGCATCCTGGTGGCCGATGGCTCGAACGGCACCACCGTAGCCAACCTGCGCAAGGCGCTGGAGAAAGCAGGCGCCACGGTCAAGATCGTTGCGCCCAAGGTGGGCGGCGCGGTGCTGAAAGACGGCACGCTGCTGCCCGCTGATGGCCAGTTGCAGGGCACGCCGTCGGTGGTGTTTGACGCCGTGGCGTCCATCCTGTCGCCCGAGATGGGCGAGCAACTGGCCAAAGAAGCCGCAGCCGTGGACTGGTTCCGCGACGCCTTCGGCCACCTCAAGGCCATTGCCGCCTGCAAGGGCACGCAGGCCATCTTGCAGGCCGGTGGCATCGAGCCCGATGCGGGCGTCGTGGCCCCCGCCGACGCCGAGGGCTTCATCGCCGCGGCGCAAACCCGCCAATGGGCCCGCGAACCCAAAGTGCGCACCCTTGCGTAACCCACCAACAACCCGTTGAAGGAGAAACCATGTCCAAAGCCCGTTACGACAGCCAGCAGCTCAACGACATGGTGCTGCAAATGATGGAAACCGAACTCGGCGGCGAGCAGGTGTACCGCACCGCACTCACCTGCGCCGTGAACCCCGATCTGAAGGAAGAATGGGAAGGCTATCTGCAAGAGACCCTGACCCACCAGGACGTGGTGCGCAGCCTGTGCGACACCCTGGGGCTGGACCCCAACACCCAGTCGCCCACGCGCCGGGTGGTCAAGCACATTGGCGAGTCGCTGGTCAAAGCCATGCAGCTGGCCAAGCAAGGGGGCAACCCCGCCGCCGCCCAGCTGGTGGCTTGTGAATGTGTGGTGCACGCAGAAACCAAAGACCACGCCAACTGGGAACTGCTGGGCAAGGTGGCCGAAGTGGCCACGGGCGATCTGGGCCGGGCCCTGAAAGCAGCCCACGAAGCGGTGGAGAAAGACGAAGACCACCACCTGTACCACACCAAGGGCTGGTGCCGCGAACTGGCCATCGAGGCCCTGGGCCTGCCGGCGGTGCTGCCGCCACCCGAAGAGGTCAAGAACGTGGAAACCGCCATTGGCGCATCACGCGCCGAGCAGCAGCGCGAAAGCATGCTCTGACCAGCATGCAGCCAGCAGACGGATAGACGCCTGCGGCAATCGCTATCAATAAAATAGCTGCCAGCGCTTTATCCATAAGCGCTGGCAGCTATTTTTGCTTCAAACCCTGAGGCGGAGGCCTTGGCCTGCCCCACCCGCACCGTGCAGGTTACTGCGCAACGAAACCGCTGTTCTTGATGATGCGCGACCAGGCCTGGGTGTAGGCGTTCTGGCGGTTGGTGAGTTGCTGCGGGGTCATGTACCCCACGGTGAGCCCCATGGTGGTGAGCTGGCTGTGTACATCCGGCTGCGCGACCACCTTGGCCAGCGCGTTGGAGAAGTCCACCACGAACTTCTGCGGCGTGCCTGCGGGGGCGTAGATGCCGTAGTACGGCAGGTCTTCAAAGCCCTTGAGGCCCAGCTCATCAAACGTGGGCACATCGGGCATGGCGGCCTGGCGGCGGGTGCCCAGTACGGCCACCACATGCACCTTGCCTGCCTTGTGGTTCTCGATGAAATCCTGCACCGAGCCCACACCCGCCGCGATCTGGTTGCCCAGCATGTCAGCCATCATGGGCGCGCTGCCGCGGTAAGGGGCCGAGACCAGGTCGATTTGGTACTTTTCGCCCACCAGCTTGACCAGGAACTCGGGCGTGGAGGCCGGGGCCGGAATGCCCACCGCCCCTTTGCCCTTGCCCTGCGCCTTCACCCAGGCCACGTAGTCGGTGAACGACCTGGCCGGGGTGCCGCCCGAGACAGCGAACGCATTCACGAACGTGGCAAAACCGCCCACCGACACAAAGTCGTGCACCGGGTCGTAACCAGGGTTCTTCACCACCTGGGGCAGGATGGAGATGGTGTGGTCGTGCGACAGGAACAGCGTGTGCCCGTCGGCCGGTGCGGCCTTGAGGGCCTGCGCCGCAATCTGCCCGCCTGCGCCGGGGCGGTTTTCCACCACCACGGGCATGTGCAGTTCGTCCTTGAGCTTTTCGGCCAGCAGGCGGGCTATGGCATCACTGCCGCCGCCGGGCGGAAAGCCCACCAGAATGCGCACGGGCTTGGCGGACTGTGCACTGGCCAGCCCCACGGTAAGGGCCGCGCCCAGCACGGCCGTGGTGCGCACGGCGCGGGCCAGCAGGCTGCGGCGCGAGGAATGGGATGTCATGGCATGGCTCCTGCAGATGTGGCAATCAAGACGGCGAGGCGCGCGGCCCTCAGGCCAGGCGTGCGCGGTGGCGTGCCAGTTGCGCACGCACCTGGGCGGGTGCAGTGCCGCCCAGCGTGTTGCGCGCGTTGAGCGAGCCGCGCAGGCTCAGGCACTCGTACACGTCTTTCTCGATGGCGGGGTGGAAGCCTTGCAGCACAGTCAGGGGCAGCTCCGACAGGTCACACGCATGGGTGGTGGCGGCCTTGACGGCATGGGCCACGGTTTCATGCGCATCGCGGAAGGGCAGGCCCTTCTTCACCAGGTAGTCGGCCAGGTCCGTGGCCGTGGCGTAGCCCTTGAGCGCGGCCTGCTCCATCGCAGGCGCGTTGACGGTGATGCCGCCTTCCTTTTTGCCGGTGGCGGGGTTCAGCTGGCCGCCGACCATCTCGGCAAAGATGCGCAGCGTGTCTTTGAGCGTGTCCACCGTGTCGAACAGCGGCTCCTTGTCTTCCTGGTTGTCCTTGTTGTAGGCCAGCGGCTGGCCCTTCATCAGGGTGATGAGGCCCATGAGGTGGCCCACCACACGGCCGGTCTTGCCGCGTGCCAGTTCAGGCACATCGGGGTTCTTCTTCTGCGGCATGATCGAGCTGCCGGTGGTGAAGCGGTCGGCGATCTTGATGAAGCCGAAGTTCTGGCTCATCCAGATGATGAGTTCTTCGCTCAGGCGGCTCACGTGCACCATGCACAGGCTGGCAGCGGCGGTGAATTCAATGGCGAAGTCGCGGTCGCTCACGGCGTCCAGGCTGTTCTGGCAGACGCCCTCCATGCCCAGCGTGCGCGCCACGCGCTCGCGGTCCAGCGGGTAGGTGGTGCCGGCCAGTGCGGCGCTGCCCAAGGGCAGCACGTTGGTGCGGCGGCGCACGTCGGCCATGCGCTCGGCATCGCGCTTGAACATTTCCACATAGGCCAGCATGTGGTGGCCAAAGCTCACGGGCTGCGCCACCTGCAGGTGGGTAAAGCCGGGCAGGATCACGTCCACGTTCTGCTCGGCCACATCGACCAGCGAGATCTGCAGTTCTTTGAGCAGGTCGCCAATCAGGTCAATCTCGCCGCGCAGCCACAGGCGCACGTCGGTGGCCACCTGGTCGTTGCGGCTGCGGCCGGTGTGCAGGCGCTTGCCAGCGTCGCCCACCAGCTGGGTCAGGCGGGCTTCGATATTCAGGTGCACGTCTTCGAGGTCCAGCTTCCATTCAAACGCGCCAGATTCGATTTCCTGTGTGATCTGCGCCATGCCGCGCTGGATGGAAGCGTGGTCCTCCGCACTGATCACGCCTTGCGCGGCCAGCATCTCGGCGTGGGCCAGGCTGCCTGCAATGTCGGCCTGCCACAGGCGCTTGTCGAAGAACACGCTGGAGGTGTAGCGCTTGACCAGGTCGCTCATGGGCTCAGAGAACAACGCAGACCAGGCCTGGGCCTTGGTGTCAAGCTGGTTGTGGGATGGCGCAGACGCGGCGTTGTTGGCTTGGCTGGAGGACATGGGAGGGCAATAATTGGATGGTTCAGACACCCGGACAGCCCGGATGCCAATGCAAAACACCGAAATTTTATCGACCCTGCCCCCCGAGCGCGGACAAACACCGTCTTCTGCGCAGGCGCAGCCATGGTCCAAGGGCTCCAAAGCCCCTGCCGGGCGGGCCCTGGTGTTCGATGCATGCCACCTGGGGGTGGTGCTGCGCGCGGTGCTGTTTGTGGAGACGGTGGTGGGCGTGGGGGCCATGTTTGGGGCCGATACGTTCTACCAATGGCTGGCCACGGTCGCTCTGCTCACGGGCGGTGCCTTGCCCGCCACGCTGGTCTGGCTGGGCACGGCCTGCAGCCTCAAGACCGTGCTACAGCGCCTGAGCACCGCCCAGCAATATGCAGCGGGCGTGGTGCTGGGGGCGCTGGCGGGCGCCTATGCCTGCGCCATGCTCAAGCTGGCCAATGTGGCGCCCCCCTCGCCCCCATGGCTCGCCAGCGCCGCCTGCGGGGCCCTGCTGTCAGCCATGCTGGTCACGGCGCTGGTGCTGCGCGCGCGTGGCCGCACCCCCGCGGCCACCACGGCACGCCTGACGGAACTGCAGTCGCGCATCCGCCCCCACTTTCTGTTCAACACCCTCAACAGCGCCATCGCCCTGGTGCGCGCCGAACCAGCCAAGGCAGAGTCTTTGCTGGAAGACCTGAGCGACCTCTTCCGGCACGCGCTGGTGGAGCAAGGCGAATCTGTGACGCTGGCCGAGGAAATCACGCTGGCACAGCGCTATCTGGCAATAGAAGAGGTGCGCTTTGGCCACCGCCTGCAGGTGCAGTGGAGCCTGGACCCGCGCACCGATGCCGCCCGCCTGCCGCCCCTGCTGCTGCAGCCGCTGGTGGAAAACGCCGTCAAGCACGGTGTGGAGCCCAGCCCGCGCGGCGGCAAGCTGAAGGTGATGACCGAGCTGCGCGGCAGCCGCGTGGTGGTGCGCATCACCAACACCCTGCCGCCCTCGCACATCAAGAACGATGCACCACGCGGCCATGGCATTGCGCTGGCCAATGTGCGTGCCCGGCTGGCACTGCTGCACGATGTGCAGGGCGAGTTCACGGCGGGGGTGCAAGACGGGCTCTACCAGGTGCGCATCACGCTGCCGGTGGAAGCCCCCATGCGCCGTGCGCTGCAAGCCCAGCGGGCTGCCAAGGGGCGCCGCAAACCATCGACCACGCCACGCACAGCCTCACCTTCCACACCGCCGAAAGCGCCATGAACATCCTGATCGTTGACGACGAACCATTGGCCCGCCAGCGCTTGCGCACCCTGCTGAGCGACTGCACCGACTGCCAGCGCACCACCGTGGGAGAAGCAGGCAACGCGGGCGAAGCGCTGGCGCTGCTGGGCCCCACCGGCGGGCGCGGCTTTGACGTGCTGCTGCTGGACATCCACATGCCCGGCCAGGACGGCCTGAGCCTGGCCCACGCCGTGCAGGCCCTGCCCCAGCCGCCTGCCGTGGTGTTCGTCACCGCCTATGCCGACCATGCGGTGAGCGCGTTTGAACTGGACGCTGTGGACTACCTCACCAAGCCCGTGCGGCGCGAACGCCTGCAGCAGGCGCTGGCCAAGGTGCAGCGCCTGCTGCGCCCCAGCACGCCTGCCCCCATTTCCACCCTGCCCGAAGGCGAAACACTGCTCATCCAGGACCGGGGCCGCACCGAGCGCATTGCGCTGCACGAGGTGGTGTATTTCAAGGCCGAGCAGAAGTACGTGACGGTGCGCACTGCCACCCGCAGCTTCATCATGGATGGTGCATTGAGCGACCTGGAGTCGCGCTATGGCGAGCGCTTCCTGCGCATCCACCGCAACGCCCTGGTGGCGCGCCGCGCGCTGCGGGCGCTGGAAAAGCACCACGACCCCGACGAGGGAGAGGGCTGGGCGGTGCGCTTGCAGGGCTCTACCGAAGTGCTGTCGGTCTCGCGCAGGCAAGTGGCTGCGGTGCGCGAAGAACTGGCGCGCTGACCACCCCGGTCAGATCAAGCGGTACACCACCGGCACGGGACATAATCGCGCGCCATGTCCAGTCGTCGAACCCTCTCCCTCCTGCGCCTTTGGGTGCTGGCGTGGTTCGTCGCCTCCATCGGGGTGTCGGTGGCATCGCCGCTCATCCACCCACAGTCCATCGAAGTGATCTGCTCTGGCGCCGGGGCCATCAAGTGGATGGTGCAGACCGACGACGGCGCGGTAGAGATGGGCTCTACCAACATGGACTGCCCCTTGTGCGCCCCCGCTACCGGCGCGCCTCCGGCCCCTGTGGCCTGGGCACCTCCTCCCCCGCACCCGCTGGCCCATGCCGTGCAGCCCGTGCAGGCGGCCCGCATTGCGGCCGCCACGGCTGCTCCGCTGCCTGCGCGCGGCCCACCGCACGCACTCTGACCTGTTCCTGATCCGCTCGCACCCGGTGCCTTCATGCCCTGGGGCTGGCGGTGCCTGTTCGTATGTGCGGCAGGGTGGGCCCGGCATCGTTTTGGCTGGCGCTGGCCTGCCGCCTTCAGAGTGATGTTTCATGCCATTCCCAGCTTTGGGCCGCACTGCGGCCGTGGGCGCCGCCGTGCGCCGTTCCGTCTTTTCGTCCATTGGCCGCGCGCAGGGCCTGCCGCCATTCGCACTGCACACCCTGGTGGCCAGCGTGGCTGCTGCACTGGCCTTCATGCCGCTGGGCACATCAGCCCAGGAGAAGGCCACCACCACACCCCAAACCGCCACCCTGCCGGTGGTGGAGGTGACCGAGGGCTCTGCCACCCCCAACGGCAAGCTCACCCTGGACACCCCCCGTGGAAACCGGCAGCCGCCTGGGCCTGACAGCGCGCGAGACGCCCGCATCGGTCACCGTGGTGGACCGCGCCACCATCGAGGCGCGCGGCGCCCAGGACACCCAGGAAATCTTGCGGGCCGTGCCCGGCGTGACCGCGCACGATGCGCCGGGCAGCGTGGGCGTGAGCTACCGTGGTTTTGGCAGCGGCTCGCTGGGCCAGTTGTTCAACGGCATCACGGTGCAGTACAGCATTGCGGCGCGCCCGGTAGATAGCTGGATCTACGACCGGGTGGAGGCCATTGGCGGGCCGTCGAGCTTCCTGTTCGGCTCGGGCGCGGTGGGCGGATCCATCAACTACATCACCAAAACGCCCGAGCGCACCGACTTCACCGAAGCGCAGGTGCGTGCTGGCTCGCACCGGCTGCGGGAAGTGTCCATCGGCATCAACCGCCGCCTGGGCTCTGCGGCCACAGCCGCGGGCGGTGGCACCGTACACTACGCGCGGCTGGACGTGAACCACCGTGACGGCGGCAGCTGGACGGAAGGCACCGAGCGCCGCGCCACGCAGCTGGCGACATCGCTGCTGTCTGACCTGGGCGGCGGCTGGAGCCACCTACTGGCCTACGAATACCAGAACGAAAACGTGCACCGCCCTTACTGGGGCACCCCCGTGCTGCAACCGGCTGTGGGCGAGCTGCGTATTGACCCAGGCACCCGCGACAAGAACTACAACAGCGCCGACGGGCTGTACGCACAGCGCGTGCAGTGGCTGCGCTCTGTGGCGCAATGGAGGGTGTCAGACGCACTGCAGCTACGCAACACCCTGTACGCCTACGATGCGCTACGCGACTACCGCAACGTCGAAACCTACGCCTTCAATGCCACCAACACGGCGGTGGCCCGCTCGGGCGTGCTGCTGCAACGGCATGACCACGAGGTGATTGGCAACCGCCTGGAAGCCAACTACCACGGCACCCTGGCCGGGCGGCGCAGCGACTGGTCTGCCGGGCTGGACTTCAGCGTGAACCGGCAAACACGCTTCCCCAACAGCCTGTCCACCACCGTGAGCACGGTGGACCCCTACAACTTCACCACCGAATATTTCTTCAACATTCCGGGCATGAAGCCCGGCTTCCAGCCTGACCGCGACAACAAGGTCACGACCACCGCCGTGTACCTGGAAAACCGAACCGCCCTGGCACCCGCACTGCAGCTGATAACCGCGCTGCGGCACGAGCGCATTGCGCTGGACCTCACCAATCGCCGCGCCATCACGGCCGCCAGCCCCGCCCACATGGCCCGCAGCTACGAGCCCACCACCGGACGCATGGGCCTGGTGTGGGACGTGGCCCCTGGCATGAACCTGTACGCGCAGTACGCCACCGCGGCCGATCCGCCAGCAGGTGTTCTGAGCACTGCCACCTTTGCCAACGTGCGCGACAACACCGAGCTGACCACAGGCCGCTCGTACGAAGTAGGCAGCAAGCTGGACTTCTGGGGCGGCAAAGGCACGGCCACCGTGGCGGCCTTCCACATCACGCGCAAGAACATCGCCACCCAAGACCCCAACAACAGCAGCCAGACACTGCTGGTGGGCGAGCAATCGTCCAAAGGCGTGGAACTGGCCGCAGGGCTGCGCCCCCATGCACGCTGGCAGCTGCAAGGCAACCTGGTGCGCACGCAGGCGCGTTACGAGAACTTTGTGCAAGGCGGCGTTTCGCTGGCCGGCAAAACACCCACCAACACACCTCAGACGGTGGCCAACCTGTGGGTGAGCTATGCCCTGACGCCGACATGGACAGCCAGCGCGGGCGTGCGCCATGTGGGCAAGGTGTATGCCAATGCCGCCAACACGCAACACTGGCCCGCCTACACGCTGCTGGACCTGGGCGTAGCCTGGAAGCTGCAGCCCGCCACCACACTGACGGCCCGCCTGCGCAATGCCACAGACCGGATCTACGCCGCCAATGTGGGCAGCGGCCAAGTCTACCTGGGCGCCCCACGCACGCTGGACGTGACACTCCACACCGCGTTCTAAAAAGGCAGAGCACCCCATGCGGCACGCCAAACGCTGGCTTTACCTGGTTCACCGTTGGCTGGGGGTGCTGCTGTGCAGCGTCTTCGCCCTCTGGTTCATCTCTGGCATCGTCATGATGTACGTGGGCTACCCCAAGCTCACACCGGCCGAGCGGCTGGAGCACCTGCCCCCGCTGCGCGGGGTGCCCATTGCGCTGCAACCTGCCCAGGCCCTGCAAGCGGCAGGCTTGCAGGGCCCACTGCAAGAGCTGCGGCTGGCGCTGGCCAGTGGCGGTCGCCCCGTGTATGTGGCCACGCCCGCCACTGAACTTGAGCCCGGCAGCAAGGCTGCACGGCGCTCCAAGACAGCGCCGGTGGTCATCGATGCCACCACGGGCGAGCTGATCCGCAACGTATCAGCCGCCCACGCGCTGGCATCGGCCCAAACCTTCGCCTCGTCGCGTGACAGCGCCTTGGCAGCAGACGCCTACCCCCAGCACCTGGGCATGGTGAGCGAAGACGCGTTCACCCATTCCAGGGCGCTGGACATGCACCGACCCTTGCACACCGTGGCCCTGGGTGACGCAGACGACACGGTGGTGTATGTCTCCAACGCCACGGGCGAGGTGGTGCGCGACGCCACCCGCACGGAACGCCTGTGGAACTACGCAGGCGCATGGATCCACTGGCTCTACCCTTTCCGGGGCAACATGTTCGACAGGTACTGGACGGACATCGTGAACTGGCTGTCCATCGCTGGCGTCGTGCTGGCGCTCACGGGCACCGTGGTGGGCGTGCTGCGCTGGCGTTTCACCGGGCCACGCTACAAAAGCGGTTCACGCTCGCCCTACCCCGGCGGCATGATGAAGTGGCACCACACCACGGGACTGCTGTTCGCAGCGGTCACCATCACCTGGGTGTTCAGCGGGCTGATGTCGATGAACCCCTGGAAGCTGTTTGACAGCGGTGCACCGCCCCTGCGCACCGCGGCCATGCACGGCGGCCCCCTGCAACTGGCCAATGGGGCACCCCTGGCCAGCGTGCAGGCCTTGCTGGCACAGGCTACGCCCAACGTGCGCGAGCTGCGCTGGGTGCGCGCGGCGGGCCACACCGTGGTGCAGGCCTGGAGCCCCGGCAGCGTGGCCACGCTGCTGGACGCAACCACCGCCGCGCACCATGCCATCGCCCCGCGGGAGCTGACCGCCGCAGCCGCACGCCTGGTGGACGCGCCCGTACAGGAAGTGCAAACGCTGAACGCGTACGACCTGCACTATTACGACCGGGCCCCGCACACCATGGGCGGTGGCGCCGACAAGCCCTTGCCCGTGTGGCGGGTGGTGTTTGCCGACCCGCATGCCACCTGGGTGCACATCGACCCACGCACGGGCACCGTGCTGGGCCGCACCGACACCCACCGCCGCACCAGCCGCTGGCTGTTTTCCATGCTGCACAGTTGGGACTGGCTGCCCCTGCTGGAGCGCCGCCCGCTGTGGGACGTGGTGCTGATCGTGCTGAGCCTGGGTGGCACGGCCCTGAGCGTGACAGGGGTGGTGGTGAGCTGGCGGCGCTTGCGGGTCAAGGCGCGGTCAGGTGCAGGACTGGCACACCCACGCACCGCGCGGGCAGCTGCAGCGAGCGCACCTACCGGCAGGGCCAGCCCGCAAGCTGGCAATGTTTGACGGCTCCGAGCGGATGAGCAGGCTGCGAGGCGGCAACGACGCCGCGCCGCAAGCTCATACGGTTTTGCATTCCCTCAGATCACCGGACAGGAAATGGCAGACCGTGCTGTATCACGGGAAGGCGAACCAACGACGTGATTCGTTGGAAGGCAAAGCCGTGTCAGTGGCGGCTGCGCAAGGTGCGGCTGAGCAGAATCACCGGCACCAGGCCCACCGCCACCAGCGCCAGCGACGGCAAGGCGGCTTCGCCCAGGCGCTCGTCGCGTGCCAGCTGGTAGGCTACCACGGCCAGGGTGTCGCTGTTGAAGGGGCGCAGCACCATGGTGGCGGGCAGCTCCTTCATCACGTCCACAAACACCAGCAGCGCGGCGGCAGCGGTAGAGCGGCGCAGCAGCGGCCAATGCACCCGCGCCATCAGCCCCAGGCTGCCCATGCCCAGCATGCGGGCGGAATCATCCAGGCTGGCCGGAATGCGCGCATAGCCGCTTTGCACCGACTGCAGCGCCACCGCACAAAAGCGCACCAGGTAGGCCCACACAATGCCCACCGCCGTGGCCGTCACCAGCGCGCCAATGCCCCACTGCGGCACGGCGGCCTGCAGCCAGCCCACGGGCAGCAGCAGCCCCACCACAATCACCGCGCCCGGCACTGCATAGCCCAGGCTGGCCAGTTGCACCACGCCGCGTGTCACGCCATCGGGGCGACGGCGCACGGCAAAGGCCAGCGTCAACGCCACGGCCACGGCCAGGGCAGAAGTGATGCCGCCCAGTCGCACGCTGTGCCAGGCCCATTCCACAAAACGGCCCCAGGGCAGCACCGACCAATCTGCCGCCAGCGGCCGCAGCATGAAAGCAATCGGTGCCACAAAACCCATCAGCACCGGCAGGCCGCACACCAGCCATGCCGCCACGCGCAAGCCACCGCGCAGCACCAGCGGTTGCGCCTCTGACGAGCCCGCACGCCCCACCCCACCGGCGGCAAAGCGCATGCGCTTTTGGGCGCGGTGCTCCAGGTGCAACAGGGCCAGCACCACCACCAGCAGCATGGTGGCCAGCTGGGCCGCCGCCAGGCGGTTGTCCATGGACAACCAGGCTTTGTAGATGCCGGTGGTGAAGGTCTGAATGCCAAAGTAGCTGGCCACGCCGAAGTCGGCCAGGGTCTCCATCAGCACCAGCGCCACGCCTGCAGCCACGGCCGGGCGGGCCAGGGGCAAGGCCACCGCCCGGATGCGGCGCGGCAGCGGGGCACCCAGCAACCGCGCTGCCTCCATGAGCTGTGCCGCACGCTCACCCAAAGCTGTGCGGGCCAGCAGGTACACATAGGGGTAGAGCGAGAAGATGAACACCCACACCGCCCCACCCAGGCTGCGCACTTCGGGCAGCAGGCGGCCTTCCAGGCCAAACATGTTGCGCAAGCCCACCTGAAGGGGGCCGCTGAACTGCAAAAAGTCGGTGTACGCATAGGCCGTGACATACGCGGGCATGGCCAGCGGCAGCAGCAACAGCCATTCAAACGTGCGCCGCCCCGGAAAATCAAACAGCGTAACCGCCGCCGCAGCAGCGGTGCCCACCAGGGCCGCGCCCAAGGCCACCATCACACTCAGCCACAGGGTGGTACCCACATAGCCCGGCAGCACCGTGGCCGCCATCTCGCGCAAGATGCTGCCCGCCTGGGCGTCTCCCTGCCCCCAGGGGAGCCAGGACGCCAGCACCGCCAATACCGGCAAGGCAAGCACGCCCGCCAACAAAATCAGGGCCAGGGAACGGAGAGCAAAGGGGCTGCGGCGCAAGACGGGCAATCTATGGAGGCGGATGGAACACAGCGCCAGGGGGCCACCCGCCAGGGCGGCACGGCCCTTGCGCGCCGCGGCGGCTGGGATGCAAATGCGAATTTTAAGCATTCGCCACCTAGAATGGCGGGATGTTCCTAGAGGTCTCCCAACTCGATGTGCGCTACGCGGGCCGCGCACAAGCCGCCGTTCATGGTGTTTCGCTGGGCTTGCATGCGGGCGACATCGGCGTGCTCATCGGCCCTTCTGGCTGCGGCAAGACCACTTTGCTGCGTGCCGTAGCGGGGCTGGAGCCTGTTTCCAGCGGTGAAATCCGCCTGACCAAAAGCGTGGTGAGCAGCGCCACGCTGAGCGTGCCGCCCGAGCAGCGCCGCATTGGCATGGTGTTTCAGGATTACGCGCTGTTCCCGCACCTGTCGGTGGGGCGTAATGTGGCGTTTGGCATTCACCAGCTGCCGCGCGCCGAACAAGCTGCCCGCGTGGCCGAAGTGCTGCAACTGGTGGGCCTGGAAGGCAGCGAGAACCGCTACCCCCACGAACTCTCGGGCGGCCAGCAGCAGCGCGTGGCCCTGGCGCGCGCCCTGGCGCCGCGCCCGCAGCTCATGCTGCTGGACGAGCCCTTTTCCAACCTGGACGTAGACCTGCGCGAACGGCTGGCGCACGAGGTGCGCGGCATTCTGAAAGCCGCAGGGGCCACCGCCCTGTTCGTGACGCACGACCAGTTCGAGGCCTTTGCCATTGGCGATGTGATCGGCGTGATGAACGAGGGCCACCTGCACCAGTGGGACGACGCGTACACCCTGTACCACCGCCCGGCCACCCGCTTCGTGGCCGACTTCATCGGCCATGGCGTGTTTGCCCCAGCCACGCTGGTGCAGCGCGGCACCAACGTGGTGGCCCAAACCCCCCTGGGCGACCTGACCGACCTGGCCGAATGCCCCCTGCCCAGCAGCTACCCCGGCGGTGAATGCGACGTGCTGCTGCGGGCCGACGACATCGTTCACGACGACCACGCACCGGTGCAGGCGCAGATCGTGCGCAAGGCGTTTCGCGGATCAGAATTTCTGTACACCCTGCGACTGCGCAGCGGCCTTCAGGTCATGGCCCACGTGCCCAGCCACCACGACCATGCGGTGGGCGAGTGGATTGGCATTCGCGCCCAGGTGGACCATGTGGTGACCTTCGCTCGCGGCGCATGAAGCCACCGGACAATTTGCATCAAATCAGCCTCTAGCGCCCGCTGAAAAAGCGGTGGCAGCTATATTTTTCATAGCAATTTGACAAGGTTGCAGCAGGTGGCGATAGTCCAGCCGCAATGCAAACAAATTGTCACACTTTGCAGGCCCAATGGCGTTGGGTGATATTGCCCAATGCCACCGCCTGCGCGCAGGTGCCAGTGCAGCCCCGTCAGTGAGGGGCCCGGCGAACGCAGGTGGGTTCCACCGACTTGCCATGATCGCTACCGCTCCTGCACCCCGCACCACCAACATCCTTGGTCGCCGCCTGCTGGCCACTTTCGTGACCGTACTTTTGCTCACGCTGGCCGGCTCTGCCATTGGCGTATGGTCCTTGCGTAGCGTGGACGCAGCCACCCGCCAGGCCATTGAAAACAACGTGGCCACCGAACGCCTGGTGGCCGATGCGTACCGGCTGCAAGCCATCAACGCCGAACGCTACAAGGCCATGGCCTTGAGTTCCGAGCCTGAAGTGGGCGAGATTCTGTCGGCCGACATTGAGCGCACCCAAACCCACTACCGCGAGCTGATGGACCAGCTGGCCACGCGCCTGCAAACGCCTGCGGAGCAAGCCCTGCTCACCGGCACACACGACAAGGCGCAAGACTTTCAGGCCGCCGTCAAAGAACTGGTGACGGCGCGGGACTTTGGCCTGACCGAACGCATCCGCAAGGTGTTCACGGAACGCTTTGAGCCCAGTGCCGCCGCCCTGCTCGGGTCGTTGCAGCAGCTGGCGCAATCGCAGCGCGATGCGATTGACGCAGCGGGCGCCCAGATTGCGCAAAGCAGCCAACGCGCCCAGGTGGCGCTGACCCTGTTTTGCGCCACAGCCCTGCTGCTGGGCAGCGTGCTGACCTGGTGGCTGGTGCGCAGCATTTCGCGCCCCATCGGCGCGGCCAACGCCACGGCCCAGCGCGTGTCCAGCCTGGACCTGCGCGAGAACATCGAAGGGCACAACCGGGATGAGGCAGGCCAGTTGCTGCTGTCCCTGAACACCATGCAGCAAGCCCTGCGCACCTTGGTGATGCAGGTGCGCCAGTCCGCCCAGAGCGTGCGCCTGGCAGCCCACGAGATTGCGCAGGGCAATGCCGACCTGTCCGAGCGCACGGAAGGCACGGCATCCAGCCTGCAGCAAACGGCCGCTGCGCTGGAGCAGGTAACGCAACGCCTGCACCAATCCACCGAAACGGCAGCCCGCGCCGAGCACATGGCCAGCCAGGCATCGGCCGTGGCCACCGAGGGCGGCAACGCGATGGCCCAGGTGGTGCACACCATGCAGAACATCCAGCAGTCGTCCCGCAAGGTGGAGGAAGTGACCGGGGTGATCGACAGCATTGCTTTCCAGACCAACATCCTGGCGCTGAACGCCGCGGTGGAAGCCGCCCGCGCGGGCGAGCAAGGCCGGGGTTTTGCCGTGGTGGCGGCCGAAGTGCGCCAGCTGGCCATGCGCGCGGGCGAAGCCGCCCGCGAGATCAAGGGGCTGATCGCGACCTCGGCCCAGAACGTGGAGACCGGGACCGCCCTGGTCAATGGCGCGGGCCACACCATGGGCCAGATCGTGGAGTCGATTCGCAACGTCGCCAGCATGATCAGCGACATCAGCACCACCACGCTCTCGCAGACCCGCGACATCAACGACATCAACACGGCCGTGGCGCGCCTGGACCAGATGACGCAGCAAAACTCGGCCCTGGTGGAAGAATCTGCCGCCGCCTCGGAGGGCCTGCGCCACCAGGCCAACGAGCTCACGCACCTGATCAGCCAGTTTGTGTTGCCCCCACAGCACGAGGCGCTGCCGGTGCCGGGCCCTGTCCGCATGCCAGCACTGCCAAGCGCCTGAAGAGCTGAGGCGGTGAGCCAGGAGCTATCGCCGCGCCTGATTTGCCAAGCCCACCACGGCGGAGCAGCAGCAGCGGCGTTGCTCAGCCCTGCTGCTGGCGCAATTGGTCCACCACAGCCTGCAGGTGGATGGCCCATTCGCGGCGGTCACGGCCTTGGGAGGTTTCGGGCTCGCCGTACGTCACCACCGCCTCAATGGCCGGGGCGCTCAGGGTGCGCCAGATGGAGCCCAGCAGGGTCTCGTCACCGATGTAGCTGGGCGCAAAGCTGGTGGCACCAGTGGCCTTGTCAACAAACCGCAGCCCCACGGGTACGACCGGCGCATCGGCCGCCACAGCGGCTTGCAGCAGGTTGGCATGGAAGGGCAGCATGGCACGACCATCGCCCGTGGTGCCCTCCGGAAACACCGCCAGCACCTCGTTGCGCTGCAGGGCTTCTTGCATGGTGCGCACCATGCGCATGGCGTCGCGGCGCGAGGTGCGTTCGATGTACAGCGTGCCGCCAGCAGTGGCCAGCGTGCCAATCAAGGGCCAGCCCTGCACGTCCGATTTGGAGATGAAGCAGCAATGCCGCGCCGCGTGCATCACCGGAATGTCGAGCCACGAAATGTGGTTGGCCACCAGCATGACCGGGCCGCGCACCGGCGGTGTGCCCTGCACCCGCAACGAGATACCGGCACACGCGAGCAGCTGCTGCGACCACGCCTGCACGCGGATGTATTGCTGCTCTTGCGACATGCGCGGAAAACGCAGCGTGACCACCCACAGGCCATGCAGCACATGGCCCAGCAGGCGCGCACAGCGCCACAGCGCGCGTGGCAACTTCACAAGAACCCCGGCGCGTCGCGCAGCGCAACGCAAGAGCCTTGCTCGGGCGGCCTGGAACCCTTCAAGCGCATTCAGGCCCGCTCAAACGCCACATGCCCACCCACCAGGGTGGCGCGCACGCAGCCGGGCAGTTCGTAGCCCGAAAACGGTGTGTGCTTGCCCTGGCTGCGCAGGGCGTCGGCCTGCACCGTCCAGGCGGCCTGGGGGTCGAACACGCACAGGTCGGCCACGCCGCCTTCGACCAACTGGCCCACGCTGGCTTGCAGCGTGCCCAGGGCCGTGCCCAGCACGCGCGCGGGTTCAGCAGTGATGGCAGCCAGGGCGCGCTGCAGCGGCACACCCTGGTCTTGCGACCACTTGAGCGCCAGCGACAGCAGCAGCTCCAGCCCGGTGGCGCCGGGCTCGGCCTCGGCAAACGGCAGGGTCTTGGCGTCTTCGTCCACAGGGTTGTGGTCTGACACCAGTACGTCGATGGTGCCATCGGCCAGCGCGGCGCTGAGCGCATCGCGGTCGCGCTGTTGGCGCAGCGGGGGCGAGAGGCGGGCACGGCTGTCGAAGAAGCCGATGTCCACGTCGGTGAGGTGCAGCGAGTTGATGCTCACGTCGGCCGTGACCTTGAGGCCATCGGCCTTGGCGCGGCGCACCAGCTCCACGCCCGCAGCGCTGCTGATGCGGCACAGGTGCACGCGGGTGCCCGTGGTTTTGAGCAGTTCAAAAATGGTATGCAGCGCAATGGTCTCGGCCGCCACGGGCACGCCCGACAGGCCCAGGCGCGTGGCCAGCGGGCCGCTGGCGGCCACGCCCTTGCCCAGGTGCATCTCTTGCGGGCGCAACCACACGGTGTAGCCATAGGTGGCGGCGTACTGCAGGGCGCGCTGCAGCACCTGGGTGCTGGCCAGCGGCACCTCGGCCTGGCCAAAGCCCACGCAGCCGGACTCGGTCAGCTCGGCCATCTCGGTCAGCACCTCGCCGGCCAAACCGCGGGTCAAAGCGCCCAGCGGAAACAGGCGCGACTGGTGCAGCTTCTCGGCGCGGAACTTGAGCATCTCCACGAGACCCGGCTCGTCAAGCACGGGGTCGGTATCGGGCGGGCAGACCAGGCTGGTCACGCCACCGGCCACGGCGGCGGCCATCTCGGATTCGAGCATGCCTTCGTGTTCATGGCCGGGCTCGCGCAGGCGCGCCGCCAAGTCCACCAGGCCGGGCAAGACGATGCAGCCCGAGGCATCAATGGTGCGAGTGGGGGCAAAGTCTGCCGGGGCGCGGCCCAGGCCCACAATGCGCCCGGCCGCCACGGCCACGTCGCAGATCTGGTCAAGGCCCGAAGCGGGGTCGATCACACGGCCGTTCTGGATCAGGATTTTCATGATTTCAAGCCAAATTGGCCACTAACGCTTACCGGATAAGCGCAAGCAGCTATTAAATACATAGCATCTACATCGCTCAACATTGTGCCCGCCTATTTGCACCACAGCCGACCAAATGCCAGTGCCACCGTGGAACCGGCTTCGCCGGGCCAGGGGTGGCGTCCCCCTTGGGGGATGACGCGAAGCGGCACAGGGGGCATTGCGTTGCGGGGGTTAGGCTTCATTTCCAGCAACGATGGACATCACCGCCATGCGCACCGCGATGCCGAAAGTCACCTGCGGCAAGATCACGCTTTGCTTGCCATCGACCACAGCGGAGTCGATCTCCACGCCGCGGTTGATGGGGCCGGGGTGCATCACGATGGCATCGGGCTTGGCCAGCTGCAGCTTTTCCTGCGTGAGGCCAAAGCTCTTGAAGTATTCCTGGCTGGACGGCAACAGAGCCCCGCTCATGCGCTCGTTCTGCAGGCGCAGCATGATGACCACGTCGGCGTCTTTGATGCCCTCTTCCAGCGTGTGGCACACGCGCACGCCCATCTGCGCCATGTCGCCCGGCACCAGCGTGCGTGGGCCCACCACACGCACTTCGGCCGCGCCGAGGGTGGTGAGGGCATGGATGTCCGAGCGCGCCACGCGGGAGTGCAGCACGTCGCCCACGATGGCCACGGTGAGGTTGCTGAAATCCTTCTTGTAGTGGCGGATGGTGTACATGTCCAGCAGCCCCTGCGTGGGGTGGGCATGGCGGCCATCGCCCGCGTTGATCACGTGCACATGGGGAGCCACGTGCTGTGCAATCAGGTACGGTGCACCCGATTCGCTGTGCCGCACCACGAACAGGTCTGCCGCCATGGCCGACAGGTTGGCGATGGTGTCGAGCAGCGACTCGCCCTTGCTGGCCGAGCTGCGCGCGATGTCGAGGTTGATCACGTCGGCAGACAGGCGCTTGGCCGCGATCTCGAACGTGGTGCGCGTGCGCGTGCTGTTCTCGAAGAACAGGTTGAACACGCTCTTGCCGCGCAGCAGCGGCACCTTCTTCACTTCGCGGTCGTTCACGCTCACGAAGTTGGCAGCGGTGTCGAGGATGTGCGTGACGATGTCCCGCGGCAGGCCTTCGATGGAGAGCAGGTGGATCAGCTCGCCGTTCTTGTTGAGTTGGGGGTTGCGCTTGTGCAGCACGGTCAGGCCTCCTGGACTTGGAACTGGAAAGTGCCCTGCTCATTGCGCGCCAGGGCCAGCGATTGGCTGCCCGGCAGCGCCACACGGGCGGCAGCAAAGTCTGCCTGCACGGGCAACTGGCGACCACCCCGGTCCACCAGTACAGCCAGCCGTACGCTGGCAGGGCGGCCGTAGTCGAACAATTCGTTGAGCACGGCGCGGATGGTGCGGCCGGTGAAGAGCACGTCGTCGAGCACCAGCACATCGGCGCCGTTTACATCAAAGGGCAGCGCCGTTTGCGCCCCGGCGGCCAGCCCGCGCTGGGCAAAGTCATCGCGGTGCATCACCGATGACAGCACCCCGGCGGGGCCTTCCAGGCCCAGGTCTTTTTGCAGGCGCTCGGCCAGCCAGGCACCGCCCGAGGCAATGCCCGCCAGGCGCGTGGTGGGGGTCAGCATGCTGCGCACGCCGCGCAGCAATTCGCGGTACAGGGCCTCGGCGTCGAGCACGAGGCTGCCGGCCTGGCCGGCAGGAGAAGTCGTCATGGGAGGTTCCTCAAAAACTGTTCCAGGATGATGCAGGCCGAGGCGGCGTCGGCATCCTTGGCGCCACTGGCAAAACCGGATCCGCCGCGCGACCGCTCGGCATGGGCTTCGGTGGTGCTGTAGCGCTCGTCCACCTCAAACACCTGCAGACGAAAGCGCCCGCGCAATTGGCGGCCAAATTTCAGGGCACGCTGCGTGTTCTCGTGGCTTGCACCGTCGGGGTGGTAGGGCACGCCGATGACCAGCGCGTCGGGCTGCCATTCCTTGATGCGCTGGGCCACCTGGGCGAAGCGGGCGTCACCCTCGGCCTTGATGGTGGCCTGCGGGCTGGCCGTGCGCAGCATGCGGTTGCCCGAGGCCACCCCCGTGCGCTTGAGGCCAAAATCAAAAGCAAGAAAAGTCTGAAACTGCGCGGGAACGGCGGGCTGGACGGAAGCGGTAGGCTGAGCGGGAAGCCCGGTCATGCGTGCCCCGCCTCAGGAGAGAGCATCCAGGCCTGCAAGCCCAGCAAGCCCAGCGCACGGTCGTAACGCTCGGGCACGGGCGTGTCGAAAATCACGGACAAATCGGCGCCCACGGTGAGCCAGGCGTTTTCAGCCAGCTCAGACTCCAGCTGGCCTTCGCCCCACGATGAATACCCCAGCGTGACCAGCACCCGGCGAGGCCCGGCGCCCGTGGAAAGGGCTTCCAGCACGTCCTTGGAGGTGGTCATGGCCAGGCCACCAGGAATCGCCATGCTCGAGGCATAGGCGGACTCATCGGCTTTTTCGGTGCCTGCGAGCATGGGCTCATGCAGCACAAAACCGCGTTCGGTTTGCACCGGGCCGCCCTGAAACACGGGTTCCTGGGTCAGATCCTCGCGGCGCAAGGACAAATCGACCTTGTCGAACAGGCCTTTGAGGGTGATATCGGAGGGCTTGTTGATGATGAGACCCAGAGCACCGCGTTCGCTGTGCTCGCACAGGTACACCACACTGCGCGCGAAAGACTCATCTTCAAGACCGGGCATGGCGATCAAAAAATGATGCGTCAGGTTGATGGGCGCAGAATCAGAAGACATTGTCCAATTTTAACGGTGAACATGGAGCCCTCTTACGCCACCGGCCTTGTCTGGTTCCGGCGCGACCTGCGCGCACTGGACCATGCCGCCCTGTACCACGCACTGACCCAATGCCAGCAAGTGCATTGCGTTTTTGTCTTCGACACTGACATCCTCGCCTCGCTGCCCCGGGCCGACCGGCGCGTGGAGTTCATCCGCGAATCGCTGGTAGAGCTGGATACTCATCTGCGTGAGTTGAGTGGCCACGCGCAGGGAGGCCTCATCGTGCTGCACGCGGCAGCCGTCGATGCCGTGCCCCAGCTGGCCCAGGCGCTGGGTGCGAATGCCGTCTTCACCAACCACGACGACGAGCCCCAGGCCTTGCAACGCGACAACGCTGTGCGCACCCAGCTGGCGCGAAACGGTGTGGCGATGCACACCTACAAAGACCATACGGTGCTGGAGCGGGACGAGGTGCTTACCCAATCGGGCACGCCCTACAGCGTGTTTACGCCGTACAAAAATGCATGGCTGCGCAAAATCAATGCCTTCTTCCTGAAAAGCTACCCGGTAGAGCGCCACGCACACCGACTGGCGCCGCGGCCGCCAGAACACACGCGCCCCGTGCCCACGCTGGGTGCGATCGGCTTTGAACAAAGCACTCTGGGTCAGCTGAAATTGCCCACGGGAAGCCGGGGTGCGCAGCAATTGTTTGATGATTTTCTGCAGCGCATTGAGCGTTACGAAGAAACGCGCAACTTTCCAGCCGTGAAAGGGCCGAGCTACCTCAGCGTGCACCTGCGCTTTGGCACCATCTCGCCCCGGCTGCTGGCGCGCACCGCGCACGCCCTGGCACAGCAGGGCAACCCAGGCGCTGCCACTTGGCTGAATGAGCTGATCTGGCGCGATTTCTACTTCCAGATTCTCTACCACCACCCCCATGTGGCAGAGCGCAGCTTCAAACCCGCTTATGACGCCATCGCGTGGGAGCAGGGTGACACGGCACAAGCGCTGTTCAAGGCCTGGTGCGACGGGCAAACAGGCTATCCCCTGGTCGATGCTGCCATGGCACAGCTCAACCAGACGGGCTACATGCACAACCGCTTGCGCATGGTGGTGGCCAGCTTTCTGGTGAAGGATCTGGGCGTTGATTGGCGCTGGGGCGAGCAGTATTTTGCGCAGCAACTCAACGACTTTGATCTCGCCGCCAACAACGGCGGCTGGCAATGGGCCAGCTCGAGCGGCTGCGACGCACAGCCCTATTTCCGCATCTTCAACCCGGTCAGCCAAAGCGAGAAGTTTGACCCGGAGGGCAAGTTCATACGCCGCTACCTGCCGCAGCTCGCTGGGCTGAGCAAAGCCGCGCTGCACGCCCCTTGGGCGGCCAGGCCGCTGGAATTGCAGGCAGCAGGTGTTACCTTGGGCCACACCTACCCTCTTCCCATCGTGCAACACGATGAGGCACGCAAAAAAACGCTGGAGCGCTACGCGGTGGTGAAGGCAGCAGCGCCCTAACACGCCACCCGGTGAGGCCGCAGCGCGCGCCCCGTGGCGCGCTATCGCCCCTTGCACCCGGTATCTGCCACCCATGAAAAAAGCGCCCTGAGGGGCGCTCTTGTTTGGGCTATCAAGACTGCACTTGGCAGCCTTGACTTCACACCTCTGCGGTAGCGGCCGCCAGGCGTGCGTAGTGCTGGATCAGGCTCAGCAGCTCCTCGTCCGAGTAGGGCTTGCCCAGGTAGTGGTTCACACCCAGTTCCATCGCATGCTCGCGGTGCTTTTCAGCGATACGCGAGGTGATCATGATGATTGGCAGATCGCGCAACGCACTGTCAGCACGTATGTTGCGGGCCAGATCAAAGCCATCCATGCGTGGCATTTCGATGTCGGAGAGAACCACAGTGGGCCGCTCTTCCTGCAAACGCTCCAGCGCCTGCAGGCCATCGGCAGCCAACGACACCCGGTAACCTTCGCGCTGCAGCAAACGCTGCGTCACACGGCGCACCGTGATGGAATCGTCCACCACCAGAATCAACGGCACCTGGCTCGGCCCGGCCATCATCGACGAGGTGGGTGCCTTCGGTGAACCGGGGCTGTCGGTCTCCACCAGCATGGACACCCCTGCACTGGCCGCACGCACCTGATCGCCATACACCGTAGCCAAGGCCACAGGGTTGTAGATCAAGACCACTGCACCCGAAGCCAGCACCGACATACCTGCCAGGCCTGGCAAACGGGACAGTTGTGGCCCCAGGTTCTTCACCACCACTTCCTGGTTGCCCAGCACTTCATCCACGTGCATGGCCACACGCTGCGAAGCGCTTCGGAAGATCACCACCGGGCGGGTCTTACCCGCAGGCTCATTGCTGCGGGCGGAAGACTGCAGCAGCGCTCCCGACCAGAAGAAAGGCACTTTCTCCAGACCATCGTCAAAATAACCGGTGCGGTAAGCCTCTTCCAGGTCCTGGACCGAGGTGCGACGCACGATTTCCACCAGATTGGCGGGCACACCCACGGCCAACTCACCGGCGCGCAACATCACCACCTGCGTCACAGCAGTGGTCAGTGGCAGCACCATCCGGAAGGCCGTGCCTTGCCCGGTGTGGGTAGACGTTTCGATGCGGCCACCCAAGGCATTGATTTCGGAACGAACCACGTCCATGCCGATACCCCGGCCAGACAAACCAGTCACTTCGGTCGCGGTACTGAAGCCCGGCATGAAGATCAGGTTGGCTGCGACGTCGTCGCTGAGCTCGTCATCTGCTTGCAGCAGACCTTGCGCAACGGCTTTTTCACGAATTCGGGCAAGGTTCAGACCTGCTCCGTCATCGCGGAACTCCACCGACACGTCGTTGCCTTCGTGCCGCAGATCCACCGTGATGGTTCCGGTGGCTGGCTTGCCAGCGGCGACCCGCACGTCAGGTTCTTCAATACCGTGGGCAACGCAGTTACGCAGCAAGTGCTCGAAGGCAGGTGTCATGCGGTCCAGCACCCCACGGTCCATTTCAATGGAGCCTCCGGTGATGTCCAGCTTGATCTGCTTGCCGGTTTCCTTGGACGATTGGCGGACCACCGCGTACAAGCGCTCCGCAATGCCTTCGAACTCCACCATGCGGGTACGCAGCAGATCGCGCTGCAGCTCCCGCGCCTGGCGGCCTTGGGCAATCAGATCGTCTTCCGCACCTTCCATGGCGCGCTGCAAGTTGCGCTGCACCGTCGCCACGTCGTTCACCGACTCGGCCATCATGCGGGTCAACTCTTGCACGCGCGTGAAGCGGTCAAATTCCAGCGGGTCGAAACCTGCGGCAGAGTCCTTGGCCAGTGCCATGCGCGATTGCATCTGCGACTCGGCCTGTACTTCGATGTCACGCAACTGCTGACGCAGGCGATCCAAGTTGCCGGACAGGTCATTGAGCGAGCTGCGGAACTGTCCAAGCCGTACATCCAGACGCGAACGGCTGATCATCACCTCACCCGCCTGGTTGACCAAGCGATCGAGCAACTGCGCACGCACACGCACCGACTGGTTGGCCGCAACACGCAGCGGAGCCAGTTGCGACGCAGCAGGCAAACGCACAGCTGGTACGGCGGGGCCAGCACTTGAACCGCCTTGAGACGACACGGATTCAGTCGCAGCGACTGGTTCCACGAAACCTTGAACCGCTTCTGCCTCTACACCTGCGCTGGGGTCTTGACCGGCATGGGCACTGAGAGTCTGGAAGTTTGCTTCCAGATTGTCGAAGCTCGCAAGCAAAGGCTCCACTTGGTCGACGGTGACCGTCTCCACGTCGATCTGCTCAATGGCAGACTCGAGGCGGTGCGCCATTTCACCCAGGCGCATGGCGCCTGCCAACCGCGAGCTGCCTTTGAGGGTGTGCAAGGCACGCAAGACTTCGCTGCGGGCACCCAGATTGTCCGGACGAGCTGCCCACTGGCGCAGTGCGCCACCCAGTTGGGGCAGCAATTCGGCAGCCTCTTCCTCGAAAATCGGGAACAGGTCGGGATCAATGACGTCCACAACGTCAATGTCGTCGTCCACGTCAGTACCCACCAGGGATGCCGCATCGCGCTTGACCACCGATAGCGCGGGCGCAACGGCACGAGCCACTGGGGCGGCCACTGCTGGCTCCTGCGGAACAACAGGCGTGGCCACTTCTTCTGGCTGCTCTGCCTCCGCAAAAGACTCCGCAGCCTCCAGCCCCTGAGGCTCAGGCCCAGAATCCTCCATCAAATCGTCGTAGGCAGGCGACAACGTGCTGCTGACTTCTGTTTCCAGAATCTGGCGCAAAGCATCCAGCACTTCAGGGCTGGGCTCTTTCAGGAAGCCTGCGGCGAACTGGTGAAGCAAGCGGCGAATGTCGTCAGCCGCTGCCATGAACACCGACACCTGCTCCTCGTTGCCCTGCGGTGCCAACTGAACATGCTGCAGTGCGTGTTCGAGCACTCGTGCCATGTCGGACAGGGCGGTGAATCCCACCGTAGCAGAGCTTCCCGCCAACGAATGGGCCAGCGCGACTGCGGTGTCAGGCAGAGGCTCATGCAACTCCAGAGCCCATTCCTGCAGACAGGTGACCAAACGACGCGACCACTCGTCCGCCTCATTCAGGTACACGTTGTACAACGGCAAGCCAATGCGCAAGGTTTCAATGACCTTGACCGCCTCTTCGCTCACCGGCTCTTCTTCGACTGGAGATTCCGACGTCTCTGGGAGAGTCGCCTCAACTTCCAACGCGTCGGTGCTGACAGACGGCGCTTCAACCGCGGGTTCAGTCAGGGCAACAGGCTCATAGACCGAGAGCGGCACCTCTTCAGGCTCGCTCTCCATCGCTGGTGCTTCTTGTGCAGACTCAACGGTAGCGCTGAAGTCCAAAGCGGGCACCTCATCCAACGCTGGCAGTTCTTCGAACACAGCATGCTCTTCAGGCTGTGGTGTCTCTTCCACCACCGCAGCAGCAGGCACGTCTGCATCCAGGAACGAAAGATCCGGCAAACTCAGATCGACGGGGCTGTCCGCTCCCGGTTCCGCAGCCGCGTCCAGCACAGGCAGGGTTTCTGCAGGGGCCACCGATGGCTCGAACTCTCTGAGAGCCGAGGTGAACTCCGCAAAATCGATCTCTTCTGTAACGGCGCCGCCCATGGACTCAGGGGACGAGGCGTCCGCCACAACACTAGATTCAGCCTCCCCTTCGGGAATTTCCGTGGATTGGAAGTCCTCGTGCAGCACCACCTCCTCAGAGATGTCGATTGCTTCGGCCAGTTCGATCGGAGCCTGAGCGGCTGAATCCACATGCGCTTCCGCGGTGGGCTCTGTAGCTTCTGCTTCTGGAGCTTGCTGACCACCAGGCACCACCAACGGAACCACTGCCCCGTGCAAGCGCAAAGCATCGGCAGATTCACGGAATGCCTGGGATTGCCATCCGCTGGCTTGGCCTGCGGCAATATCACTGGCCCAGCGATCAAATGCTTGCAGCGCATCGGACGAGAGCTGCAACAGCGGCGGCTGCATGGGCTTTTGCTCTGCCAGCCAGGCATTGAGCAGTTGCTCCATGGCCCAAGCGGCTTCGCCAAAGTCGTTCAGCCCCACCATGCGCGAACTGCCCTTGAGCGTGTGGAACGCGCGACGCAAGGTAGTCTGTTCGCTGAGATTGCCAGGCTCCTCAGTCAAGGCGGCGATGGCTGTGGTGCCGTTGACCACCACCTCCCGCGCCTCTTCCAGGAACACTTCCAGCAACTCATCTTCGACAGCAAGTTGCTCTTTGACAGCGAACTCGATGGGCGCAGGTGCAGGTGATGCCGCGGGCGACGCTGCCTCGGCGAAATCAAAAGAGATCTCGGGAGCCAACTGATCTTCTGGGACCGGCTGTGCATCGGCGCTGTCCGAGGACATGCCGGGGAATGGCGAGAAATCTGTCGGCACGCCGTCAGGCTCTTCCACCTGGAAGTGTGGCACGATCTCAGGCAGCGGCTGTGCAGCTCGCTCTTCCAGCTTGGCTGGAGCTTCTTCCTGGGCGTCGGAGGCCCGCGAGCGCCCCTTGGCAGTGAGAATGCGCAGCTCACCTGCATCTTCGTCATAAACGAAGAGCTTGCGCGCCATGGCACGCTGGTAGTTGAGCATGTCAATCAGGAAGCCCAACGCCCCCAGATTGCTGCCCAGCTTTTCGAATGCGCCGGGCTTGTCTGCGTCAGAAATCTCATTGATGAGCAGACGCTCCACCGTGTCGCGCATGCGCAGCACCGCCAGAGATGCCTGATCCAATCCCAGCACAGACAGTACCCCACGCATTTGCGCCAAGAAGCCGGGTACGGCCACCAGCAGCGAGGTTTCTTGCGGGCTACGGAAAAACTGATCCATCGCCTTTTCGGCCTCAGCGAGGGTGGCGCGCAACTCATCCACCACGCTGCCCATCGTCTGGTTGTCGCTGACACGGCGGTACAGCTCTTCCATCCAGGCTTCCAGAGGCTCAGGCTCTGCACCCGATCCCACCGCATCCAACCGCTCGGCCAAACGGGCCGCCCGCTGGATCATCTGGTCATCTGTGGCATCCAGCTCTTCAAAGGCTGCTTGCAGATACAGCACCGATGTCGCCACTTCCATGGCCAACGCGGCCGATGGTGGCTCGCCAGTGCGGGTGATGGCGTCGAGGGTTTTGGTCAGTGCGACCGCCAAGCTCTCGCTGCCCGGATTGAGCTTGCGCAGCGAGTCGCAAACCAAGCTGAATTGATCTGCAGCCGGTTTGATCTTGTTGCGATCTCCTCCCGCCAAGGCTGACCATGTCTCCGTAGCCGCTGCAATGCGCTTGCGGGCTTGTGCCAACAGTGCAGGGTCGAAACGACCAAAACGCACCGTTTCGTAATCCACAGGCTTGAAACGGTCCAGCGCGAATGCGTCCCGCACAGCTTGCAGAGCGGGCGTGCGCGCACCATCCACGTTCTGCGCCTGAGAGCAGAAAAACAAGAGATCTTGAACCAGCCGATCTGCAACCGTTTTGTCACCCTTGGCAAGGGTGGCATACTGCATCAGCACACGAGAGGCAACGCGTTTGACGTAAACATCTGGCGGCAGCAGGCCTTCCATGCAGGCTTCAAAGAAGCCTGCACAAATCTTCCAGAAAGCACGTACCTGGCGGTCCTGCTGGGCTGCCACGAACCCCAGGCAGGTGTCACGCATACTGCGCGCCGCCTTGCGGTCACCGGTCTTCACAATCTTGAGCACAGCAGCATCAAGACGAGCTCGGGCATCTGCGCCATAGAGCAGAGGCGATGCAGTCACCTCCAGATCAGGTTCCTTGAAACGCCGCTCCACAGGCCACAGGTCTGCAGGGTGAACTCGATCCGCCCCCGCAAGCGTCTGGACATCGCGGTACTGGGGAAACAAGGCCACAGGCGAAACCGGCTTGCCTGCCAGCACGCCTTCCAGATATTCGATCAGAGCAAAGCTGGCACGTTCAATGATGGCGGCTGAGTCGTCTTGGCACAGTTCGGGACGCTGCACAAATTTCTGTACCGCAGACTCCATGGCCCGCAGCACGAGAGCTGGAGGGGCCATGCCCACCATTTCCAGCGCACCGCTGGCCTGGTGCAACTGTTGCCTTGCTATGCGCAACGATCCGGCATCCAGAGATGCCAGATCGGATTCCTGAGCCTGTTCAGCCTCGCGCAAAAAACGGCGCATCGATTTGACTGCGCCACCCAGCGATTTGCGTAACTCGTCAAGCACCCAGGCCAGAGGACCCAGATCCTGGTCTCCAGGGGTCCAGTCTGCGGCCGGTGCATTGTTGACATCAATAGATGACATGGATTCGTCCCCGGCTGCAAAGAGCCAGCTGGTTGATGACTAGCGTCAGGCGATCTTGAAACGCGCCACCGATTGACGCAGTTCCTCGGCCATTTGCGACAGTTCACGAACCTGTTGCGCTGTGGTGCGGGTACCCTCACCCGTTTGCTCAGTCACCGCGAAAATGTGCTGGATGTTGTCGGCCACTTCGTTGGCCAACACAGCTTCACGCGATGTCGAAGACGAAATCTGCTCAATCAGTTCAGCAAGGCGGCGCGACACGCGGTCAATTTCAGTCAGGGCGGTACCGGCGCTGTCAGACAGGCGAGCCCCTTCCACCACACCCTGCGTGGAACGCTCCATAGCGGCCACAGCATCTTGGGTGTCTGTCTGAATGGCTTTCACCAGTGCCGAGATCTGACGCGTGGCATCGGCAGAGCGTTCAGCCAGTCGCTGCACTTCTTCCGCCACCACCGAGAAGCCGCGACCGGCTTCACCGGCAGACGCGGCCTGAATGGCAGCATTCAGAGCCAGCACGTTCGTCTGTTCGGTAATGTCGGAAATCAGCTCCGTGATTTCACCGATCTCCTGCGACGATTCGCCCAGACGCTTGATTCGCTTGGAGGTGTCCTGGATCTGGTCACGGATGGAATTCATACCGCCAATGGCGTTCTGCACGGCCTGCAGACCCGAGTCAGCAGCTTGCAGCGATTGGCGCGCCACCGTGGCCGACTCCTGGGCTTGGGTGGACACCTCGTTAATGCGGGTCGCCATGTCCAGAACGGAGCGGCCAGTTTCACGAATCTCGCGCAGCTGCTCGGTAGAAGCAGCCAGCAGTTCAGTGGAGGTAGCATCCACCTGGGCCGTCGTCTGCGCCACGCGAGTCGCCGTGTTCTGCACGCTACCCACCAGTTGGCGCAACTCTTCCACCGTGTAGTTCACCGAGTCAGCAATGGCGCCGGTAATGTCTTCGGTCACCGTCGCTTCCTGCGTCAAGTCACCTTCAGCAACCGATTGCAGCTCGTTCATCAAACGCAAAATGGCGGCCTGGTTGGCGTCATTGACGCGCTTGGCTTCTTGCTCTTGACGCTTGGCGTCTTTTTGCTGCGCTTCAGCAGTCTTTTGGCGGTTACGGCTGTCCAGCAGCTGAACACGCGACAGGAAGAAGCCGCAAATCAACAGGAAGGCACTGGCCAGAACCAGAGCAGCCAACTGACCGGCGCCCACACCCGTTTGGGCGGACAGCTTGGTCTGGAGGGTTTCCAACTGGCGACGCAGTGGTTCGCTGTCGGCAATGATCGCGGACTGCGCTTCACGGGCAGACACCAAGCCTTGCAGATTGCCCAGAATGGCACTGGCTTGGGTACGTGTCTGCTCATACAACTTTACAAGGCCTTCAAGCTGCTCACGCGTCTGGGCGTCCTTGGTCGCAGCCAGACGCAACTCAGGGCTGCCGTCCAACATGCCCTGTGCGATTTCCTTGAACGAATTCAAGTCCTTGCCCAGCAAGAACACCGCTTCGGGGCTCACGCCTTCCATGGTCTGGAATTCGTTGGCCGATTTACCGATACGCTGGGTCAACATCACCAGCTGGCCTGCGGCAGATATCTCGGAAGCGGGGGCGTTTTGCTGCAGCTTCAGGGACGAAACCGTTTCAGCAATTTCCAGCAAGTCAGAAGACTGGCGGTTAATGGTACGCAGAGCGTCACCCACCTGGGTCAGAATCTTCTGCTGCGCCATCACCACGCCTGCATTGCGCTCAGCGCGCTCCATCATCGGAATGACCGAGTCCAGCTCAGGCTTGTAAGGCTCGCCCAGGGCAGGCACGCCCAGCTCGGCATCTCCGCTACTCAGGGCGCGGATGTTGCGCGCCAACACGCCCGAGCTTTCCACCACGTCCGGGAACGCCTGTGGGCTACCCACCAGCGCTTGCGACACCGATTTCGCCAAACGCTGCGACTGCATCAACGATTGGCCCGTAGCGGCCAGTTGCTGAGCAGATTGATCTGCCTGACGCAGCACCCACGCGGCAATCACACCCAAAGCCACCACGCCCACAGCCAGCAGGGCCAGCAGGCGGCGCTGGTGCGCAGCAGCTGTGGCACTGCCCAGCACAGGCAAAGTGATCAGTTCACTGTCCACACCAACGGTGTCGTCCGAACCCGGGGCATAGGAATCGACATCACCCTGCACACTGTTCATGGGCTCGACTTGGTAGGGGTCGCGCGATGCGCCTGCATCTGGAGACTCGGCAGACAGCAAATCGCTGTTGCCCTCGGCACCTGCCTCAGCTTCTGCTGGAGCGGGTTTCCGATTGAACAGTTTTCCAAATTGATTAGCGAAAGACATGGTGCAGCCTTACAGAAAAACTCAAGCACTGATGCTCAGAAATGCGGGATGTTGGGACAAGATCTGCAAGTTCAGTTCTTGCCAGCGGACGCCTGCTGCGTCGATGTAGACGGTGCCGTAAAACGCGGGGGCTTCCTTTGCAGGATTTTCTGCCGCGACAAACGCCTCCGTCCCCCGCAATCCCGCCAAACGGTCCACCAACAAAGCGGCGTTCACTTCCAACGCCGTGTTGAGAGCCAACAAGCTCGACTCGGCGAGCATTTGCTCCGTGCGTTGCACCGGCGAGCCCAAAAGCCCAGCCAGGTCCACCACCCCTACCAAACCACCGCGCAAATTGGCAACACCCAAAAACCATGCCTGGGTGTATGGCACGGGTTGCACGGCAACCCATGGAAAAATTTCGCCCGACTGCGCCAACGGCAACAGATAAGACTGGCCCGCAGCTTCTACCGCGAGCCATGACGAAACGGACAAGCCCTCAACCCTTGCCGCCTGCAATCGGCCAGCAAGACGCACTTGGAGCTCTCTGAGAGCTTCACGATTGGCCATGAACGCGCAGCAGCCTCAGTTGAGGGCGTCGATCTTGGACTGCAATTCAGCGGGATCGACCGGCTTGGTGATGTAGCCGCGCGCACCTTGGCGCATGCCCCAGACACGATCAGTCTCCTGATTTTTGCTGGTGCACATGATGATGGGCACATCGGCATACAGGGGATCGCGGCTGATGGCACGGGTCAGCTGAAAGCCGTTTTGGCCAGGCATCACAACGTCCATCAAAATCAGATCTGGCTTTTCTTCGGCCAACCGGCGAAACGCTTCTTCAGCATTCTCAGCCGTGCGCACTTGCATGCCTTTTTTCTGAAGCAGGTCTGTCAAAAACATCAACTCAGTCTTCGAGTCGTCGACGACCAGTACTTTCTGGATGGGCATTACATCGCTCCTAGTTGGGAATTGCCGAACTGCTGCACAGCCTGCAGCAGCTGGTCTTTGGTAAAGGGTTTGGTGAGGTATTCCTGGCAGCCGACCATGCGACCACGCGCTTTGTCAAAGACACCGTCTTTGGACGAAAGCATTACCACCGGAGTGTCTGCAAAACGTGCATTGCGCTTGATGATGGCGCAGGTCTGGTAGCCATCCAGCTTGGGCATCAGGATGTCACAGAAGATCAGCTGAGGCTGATAGTCGTTCACCTTTGCCAGTGCATCGAAGCCGTCGTCAGCCAACAAGACTTCGTGCCCCCCCTGCTTCAGAAAAATCTCGGCGCTTCGGCGGATGGTGTTGCTGTCATCCACGACTAGCACCTTGAAAGATGCGCCTGTTGTAGTCAATTTATTGTCGCTCCCGATGGAAAGTGTAAATGTCGCAGCAGGAGCCGCGCGTCAAATCTGCACCATCTCAAAATCTTCTTTGCGGGCTCCGCATTCCGGGCATGTCCAGTTCATAGGAACCTGGTCCCATGGCGTGTTGGGCGCGATGCCGTGTTCAGGCGAACCTGAGGCTTCGTCGTAGATCCAACCGCATATCAAACACATCCACGTCTTAGAGTCGGTCACAGCTTAATAGGCCTTCACATAGAATGCAACGATTGTATCTAGTCATCTCTGCGAGCTGCTGCTTCTATGCCACCATTGGCGCAGGAACTGGATCATGACCATGCACACCCCCCTCCCCCCCAACACCGATGAACTGGACAGTGATCCATCGGATGAATCCAGCCCCGCCTGCATTCTGGTTTTCAACGCCAGCGACCCCAGCGGCGCTGGCGGGCTGACAGGCGACATCGCCACCATTGCCTCCGTGGGCGGCCACGCCATCGCTGTGGTGACGGGCGCCTACGCGCGAGATACAGCGCAGATCTTCGATCACTTCTGCCTGGACGACGAGGCCGTGGCAGAGCAGGCCCGCGCTGTTCTGGAGGACCTGCCAGTGCAAGCCATCAAGGTGGGCTTTGTGGGCAGCACCGAGAACATCAGCACCATTGCCGAGATCGCTACCGACTACGACGATGTGCCCGTCATCGCCTACATGCCCAACCTTTCCTGGTGGCGTGAAGAGCTGATTGACGAGTACCTGGATGCCTTCCGCGAGCTGCTGCTGCCACAGACTTCGGTGTTGGTAGGAAACCACAGCACGCTGTGGCGCTGGCTTTTGCCCGACTGGAGCAGCGACCGCAGCCCCACCGCCCGCGACATTGCCCGCGCGGCTTCCGAGATGGGCGTGCCCTATACCTTGGTCACCGGCATTCCACTGCCCGAGCAGTTTGTCGAAAACGTGCTCGCCTCGCCAACCACCATCCTAGGCAGCGGCAAGTTCGAGCTGTTTGACGCCACCTTCTCCGGCGCGGGCGACACCCTGTCGGCCGCGCTCACGGCCCTGGTGGGCAGCGGCAACGACCTGGGCGAAGCCACCAGCGAAGCTTTGAACTACCTGGACCGCTGCCTGGACGCAGGCTTTCGCCCTGGCATGGGCCACATCATTCCCGATCGCATGTTCTGGGCCCAGCCCGAGGACGATGAGTCCGAAGACAGCGAAGTAGATTCCCTTGACGACACACAAGCCATTGAAGGCTTTGTAATGCCACCCCATGACACCAAGCACTGATCTCAATATTCCCCTGTTTGAACGCGCCAAGGCGCTGATCCCTGGCGGCGTGAACTCGCCCGTGCGGGCCTTCAAGGCCGTGGGCGGCACGCCCCGCTTCGTCAAGCGCGCGCAAGGCGCCTACTTCTGGGATGCCAACGACCAGCGCTTCATTGACTACATCGGCTCCTGGGGCCCGATGATCCTGGGCCACGGCCACCCCGCCGTGCTCGAAGCCGTGCAAAAGGCCGCACTCGAAGGCTTCAGCTTCGGCGCGCCCACCGAGCGCGAGGTGGAGCTGGCTGAAGAAATCCTGAGCCTGGTGCCATCGATGGAGATGATCCGCCTCGTCAGCTCGGGCACCGAAGCGGGCATGAGCGCCATTCGCCTGGCGCGCGGCGCCACCGGCCGCAGCAAGTTCATCAAGTTCGAGGGCTGCTACCACGGCCATGCCGATTCGCTGCTGGTTAAAGCCGGCTCGGGCCTGGCCACCTTTGGCAATGCCACCAGCGCAGGCGTGCCGCCCGAAGTGGTGCAGCACACCCTGGTGCTCGAATACAACAACGTCGCGCAACTGGAAGAAGCCTTTGCACTGCACGGCAAGGAGCTGGCCTGCGTGATGATTGAACCCATCGCGGGCAACATGAACTTTGTGCGCGCCAGCGTGCCCTTCATGAAGCGCTGCCGTGAGCTGTGCACCGAATACGGCGCGCTGCTGGTGCTCGATGAGGTGATGACCGGCTTCCGCGTAGCGCTCGGCAGCGCGCAAAGCGTGTACGCCAAGAGCATCCCCGGCTTCAAGCCCGACATCACCGTGCTGGGCAAGGTGATTGGCGGTGGCATGCCACTGGCAGCCTTTGGCGGCCCGCGCGCCATCATGGAGCACCTGGCCCCGCTGGGCGGCGTGTACCAGGCGGGCACCCTGTCGGGCAACCCAGTGGCCACGGCCTGCGGCTTGACCACGCTGCGCGAGATCAAGAAGCCAGGCTTCTTCGATGCGCTGTCGGCCTCCACCCGCTCACTGGTCGATGGGCTGGCCCAGGCCGCCAAGGACGAAGGCGTGCCCTTCAGCGCGGACTGCGAAGGCGGCATGTTCGGCTTCTTCCTCCTGCCCGAGCTGCCCCAGAACTACCCCGCCGTGCTCAAGACCGACAGCGCCCGCTTCAACCAGCTGTTCCACGGCCTGCTTGACCGCGGCGTGTACATCGCCCCGGCACTGTATGAAGCCGGCTTTGTCAGTGGCGCCCACACGGCCGACGACATCGCGGCCACCGTGGCGGCAGCACGCGAAGTGTTCAAAACACTATCAAAATAATAGCTACTGGCGCTTGATAGACAAGCGCTGCAGGCTTTTTTCTTTGAATCTGTAGCAGAGGCGACACCGCCTCTGCACGCTTCACACCACCGTCATCTGGCAAAGGCAGTCTTGGGTGCTTTACCTACTGCCTGAGCCATGACCGACAAACTCTCCTCCTCCCCCCACCCCATCCGCGACGCGGCCGAGGCCAACCCCAGCCGCCGCCGGTTTGTGCGCCACATGGGCCTGGCAGCCGCCGCCCTGGGCACGCTGCCCCTCGCGGCCTGCGGCGGTGGTGACGACGCCCCTGCAGTGCAGTTCGCCCACGGCATCGCCAGTGGCGACCCGCTGGCCGACCGCGTGATGCTGTGGACCCGCGTCACGCCCCCGGTCGGCCACACGGGTGATATTCCGGTGGAATGGGAAGTGGCCACCGACAGCGCCTTCACCACCCTCGTGGCCCAGGGCCAAGCCACGGCACTGGCCAGCAAAGACTTCACCGTCAAGGTCGATGCCACGGGGCTGAAAGCCGCCACCGCCTACCACTACCGCTTCCGCGCCTACGCAGCCACATCCCCCACCGGCCGCACCCGCACCTTGCCCACGGGCAGCGTGGCGCAGGTCAAGCTGGCGGTGTTTTCGTGCGCCAATTACCCCGCCGGTTACTTCAACGTGTACGCCCATGCCGCCAAGCGCGGCGACCTGGACGCCACCGTGCACCTGGGCGACTACATCTACGAATACGGCCAGGGCGGCTACGCATCGGCCAACGCCGGGGCACTGGGCCGTCTGTCCACGCCCGCCAAGGAGATCCTCAGCCTGGCCGACTACCGCCAGCGTCACGCCCAGTACAAGAGCGACGCCGACCTGCAGGCCCTGCACGCCGCCGCCCCCATGATCGCCGTGTGGGACGACCACGAAATCGCCAACGACACCTGGCGCGACGGTGCAGACAACCACCAAGCCGCCACCGAAGGCAGCTTCAGCACCCGCAAGGCAGCGGCCCTGCAGGCGTACCACGAGTGGATGCCCACCCGCAACGCGCAGCCTGATCTGATCTACCGCAGCTTTGCGTTCGGCAACCTCGTGGCCTTGCACATGCTCGACACCCGCGTAGTCGCGCGCGACGAGCAGTTGGACTACACCAAGTTCTTCACCGCCACCGGCTTTGACGCAGCCAGCTTCACCGCCGCCGTGGGCAATACCAGCCGCCAGTTGCTGGGCAACACGCAAACGCAGTGGCTGCAGCAGCAAATGGCCGCATCCACCGCCACCTGGCAAGTGCTGGGCCAGCAGGTGCTGATGGGGCGCATGAACATTCCTGCGCCGATCCTGATGGAAACCATCCAGCCCGGCTCGGGCGTTACGGTAAGCCAATACGCCGCACTGGTGGCCCGCGCGCGCACCAACCCGGCCAGCCTCACGCCCGCCGAGCAAGCCATCCTGGCGCAGCCCTCCATCCCCTACAACCTGGACGCCTGGGACGGCTACCAGGCCGCGCGCGAAACCGTGCTGGCCACCTCGCGCAGCCTGGGCAAAAACCTGGTGGTGCTGTCTGGCGACACGCACAACGCCTGGGCCAACGAACTGCAAGACCGCAACGGTAACGCCGTGGGTGTGGAGTTCGCCACCTCGTCCGTCACCTCGCCCGGCTTTGAGGAATACCTGCCCAACGAAAACCCCGCCACGCTGGCGGGCGCCCTGCAGCAGTTGATTTCGCCGCTGAAGTACTGCGACACCTCGCGCCGTGGCTACATGGTGCTCACCGCTACGGCCAGCGAATGCCGCGCCGACTGGGTGTACGTCAACACCATCACCAGCCGCAACTACACCGCCAGCACCGACAAGTCGCTCAAGGTAGTGGCTGGCGCCGCAGGCGTGGGGCGCATCGTCGCGGCCTAAGGCAGTGCCGCGACAGGCCGCATAAGCCTGCGTGAGCGAGGCCGCGAGGGGCTAAAGCAGCCCACGCACCTCGCGCGCGGCTTCCTGCAGCAGCGGCAGCATGTCGCGCTGCAGGGCTTGCGCCTGCATCTGCTGGGGTGATGCGACCACGTTGAGCGCCGCCACCGTGTGCCCCTGCAAGTTGCGCAAAGGCACAGCCAGGGCATGCACGCCCAGTTCGTGCTCTTCCACCGCCAGGCAAAAATCATCGCGTCGCACCTGGGCCACCACCTTGCGCAAGGCGCTGCGCTGCGTCACGGTGTGGGGCGTGAGCCGTTGCAGCATGCAGCCCTGCAGCCACTGCGTGAATTCGGCCGTGGGCAGCGCGGCCAACAGCACCCGCCCGGTAGATGTGGGGTGCGCTGGCAGCCGCGCCCCCAGGTGCAGGCCATAGGCCATGGTGCGGGACGGCGCGCCATACACCCCGCTGCGCGCCACGATCACCACTTCATCCCCGTCCAGCACCACGGCAGAGAACGACTGCTGCGTCTGCGCCGCCAGCCGGTTCAGCGTGGGCTGCAACACGCGCGGCAGCCGGGCCGATGCCAGGTAGCTGCCCGAAAACCGCAACACCTTGGGCGCCAACCAGAAGTAGCTGCCATCCGTCTCCAGATAGCCCAGATGCGCCAGCGTGAGCAGGTGCCGCCGCGCTGCGGCCCTTGTCAGGCCCGTGCGCTGCGCAGCCAGCGTGGCATTGAGCCGCTGGCGCTCGGTGTCAAAGCTCTCCAGCACCGCCATGCCTTTGACCATGCCTTCGATCAGGTCCGCTTTGGCAATCGGAAAAGTGGCCATGGAGGGAATTCCTTTGCATGGAGCAGCACCCCACATGGCGCTGCGTTCGTGGATCAGCCAGCCTGACGCACATCAAGTTCTGCGCGATGATCGCACAGATAGCCTGAAGATCGCACGCTATCGCACGGTGCGCCTCGCTGCTGGCGAGCCTCGCACCTACGCTCCACCTCACTGTTTATTGACGCCCATCAACGTTCCATCACGAGGTAGAGAGACATGCGAACCCAAGTTGCCATCGTTGGTGCAGGCCCCTCGGGCCTGCTGCTCGGCGCACTGCTGCACAAGTCTGGTATTGATGCCGTCATCATCGAGCAGCGCAGCCCCAGCTACGTGCTCAGCCGTATCCGCGCAGGCGTGCTAGAACAAGTCACCATAGACCTGCTGGACCAGGCGGGCGTGAGCGCCCGCGCCCATGCCGAAGGCCTGCCGCACGAGGGCTTTGAGCTGCTGTTCAAAGGCCAGCGCCACCGCATCGACATGCATGCCCTCACGGGCGGCAGCCGCGTCATGGTCTACGGCCAGACCGAGGTGACGCAAGACCTGATGGACGCCCGCGCCGCTGCGGGCCTGACTACCGTGTACGAAGCCGCCAACGTGCAAGTGCATGACTTTGACGGCACCACGCCCCGCGCCACGTATGAGAAGGACGGCCAGACGCACACCCTCACCTGCGACTTCATCGCGGGCTGCGACGGCTTCCACGGCGTGTGCCGCGCCAGCGTGCCCGAGGCCGCCATCCGCACCTACGAGCGCGTCTACCCCTTTGGCTGGCTGGGCCTGCTGGCCGATGTGAAGCCCGTGGCGCACGAGCTGATCTACGCCCACACCGACCGGGGCTTTGCGCTGTGCAGCATGCGCAGCAACACCCGCAGCCGCTACTACCTGCAAGTGCCGCTGACCGACAAGGTGGAGAACTGGAGCGACGACGCCTTCTGGGCCGAACTGCGCAACCGCCTGGACCCCGAAGCCCGCGAGCACCTGACCACCGGCCCCTCGCTCGAAAAGAGCATCGCCCCCCTGCGCAGCTTTGTGGCCGAGCCCATGCGCTTTGGCAGCCTGTTCCTGGCGGGCGATGCCGCCCACATCGTGCCCCCCACCGGCGCCAAGGGCCTGAACCTGGCTGCGAGCGACGTGGGCTATCTGTGGAATGCGCTGGCCGACTTCTACAACGACAAATCCCGCGCAGGCATCGACACCTACTCCGACCGCTGCCTGCGCCGCGTGTGGCGCGCTGAGCGCTTCTCGTGGTGGTTCACATCGCTGATGCACCACTTCCCAGAGACCGGCGCCTTTGGCCGGAAGATGCAGGAGGCGGAGCTGGATTACCTGGTGAATTCGGAGGCTGCATCCCGCTCGCTGGCAGAGAATTATGTGGGGCTGCCGATGAATTTTGGTGCTTGATATCGCACCAATACGCTATCAAAATAATAGCTCGCCGCGCCTAATCTCAGGGCAATCGCATCTAAAAGTGCGCCTTAAACCCGGCGAAACTGCAGCGCTTGAGTCACTTGCCAAACGCTGTTGAGATGAGCCTGTTGCAACACCTGCAAAACATCCCCGATCCCCGCGTGCATCGCACGCGCCGACACGAACTGCAATCGATCTTGGTAGTGGCGCTGTGCGCCACCATTGCAGGCGCAGACAACTGCGTAGAGATGGCCGAGTTCGGCCAGCAACACCAAGACTGGTTTGAGCGCTTGGTGCCGCTGCCCTCGGGCATTGCCTCGCACGATACCTTTGCACGGGTGTTTCGCCTGCTCGATGCCAAAGAGTTGGAGCGGGCCTGCCAACAATGGCTCGCCCAGGTAGCAGGCAGGGTACACGGCACGGTGGCCATTGACGGTAAAAGCGTGCGCGGCAGCAGCAAAGCAGATGCTCACAGGCCACTGCACATGGTCAGCGCCTGGGCGGCAGACATGGGACTGCTGCTGGGCCAGTGCAAGGTCGATGGCAAGAGCAACGAGATCACGGCCATTCCCGAGCTGCTGCGCTTGCTGCACCTCAAAGGCTGCATCGTCACCATTGACGCCATCGGCTGCCAAAAGAGCATCGCCCAGCAGCTTCACGAGCATGGCGCGGACTATGTGCTGAGTCTCAAGGGCAACCAGAGACACATGCACGCCGTGGTGCGAAAACACTTTGAAGTGCAGGATAGCCAGGAGCGGTTCGAGGAGAACACCTATACCGAGAGCTGCAGCGGGCACGGGCGCCAGGAACTACGCAGCTACCGGCTCAGCCCTGTGCCTGGGGCGTTACAGCGAGCAGCAGCCCACTGGCCGGGGCTGGCCAGCGTGGTGCAGGTCGTGCGCAGGCGCCAGCAAGCGGGAAGCGAGGCCAGCGAAGAAGTCAGCTATTACCTGAGCAGCTTGCCTGCGCACACGCCCGCGAAGGTGCTGGCGCACAGCATCCGAGCGCACTGGAGCGTGGAGAACCAGTTGCACTGGAGTTTGGATGTAGCGATGCGCGAGGATGCGGCGCAGTCATACAAGGATCAAAGTCCGCACAACCAAACGGTGCTCAGACGCATGGCGCTGCAGGTGCTCAAGAATGACACCTCGGTGAAGATTGGCCTGCAGGCCAAGCGCAAGCGGGCGGGGTGGAGTCTGGGCTATCTGGAACTCCTCTTGGGCATCTCCGTTTAGATGCGATTGCCCTGCGCCTAATCTGTAAGCGCTAGACGCTATTTTTATTGAAAACTATACCTTCAAAGAAGCGCGTGATGAACCCTGGGTGCTCAGCCATGACACCGCAATCGCCGTTAATGTGAGAACCTACTGCACGAATGGGCGCACAAGAGTTCCTTAGCAGCGACCATGAAAAAAGCCAGCTTGCGCTGGCTCTTTTGGATGATCGGTCAAAGATCAATAGCTGTTGCGACGGGCATCACCGTAGCCACCGCCGTAACCACCACTGCGGGGAGGACGAGCCTCCATTGGGCGAGCAATGTTGACGGTCAGATCACGACCGCCCATGTTCTTGCCATGCATTGCCTGGATCGCCGCTTCGGCTTCCGAGCCGCTCGACATCTCGACAAAGCCAAAGCCCTTCGAGCGACCTGTGTCGCGTTCCATCATGACCTTGGCCGACTGGACTTGGCCGAAGGGAGAAAACTGTTGGTGCAGATCGTCGTCACGAACCGAGTAAGACAGATTGCCGATATAAAGTTTGTTGCTCATTTTGAGCCTTTCAAAAAAGCGCCCTGCAAAATTGGGGCGCAGGTTAAAACAGGTGTGAGAGAAATCAGTGCTTGCGTTTGAACGCAGGCGCTCCCGCAGCGCGAGGCTGACGGTTTTCAATGTGGCGGAAGGTGATCCGGCCTTTGGTGAGGTCGTAAGGGGACATCTCCAGCGTGACGTTGTCGCCCGCCAGAATCCGGATTCGGTGCTTGCGCATCTTGCCGCCGGTGTAGGCAATCAATTTGTGCCCGTTGTCCAAGGTCACTCGGTAGCGAGTGTCAGGCAGCATTTCATCTACCTTGCCGTTCATTTCGATGAGTTCTTCCTTGGCCATAGAGCCTCCTTGAAGTTGCGGTTTACGCCAGTGAGGCGGGGTTGACCAGCCAGTTGCGGCCTTGCGCGGCGGCATACATCAGGGCGCAGTCCTGCGTCTTGAACTCGGGCTTGAAGGTGTAGACACGGTCATGTGTCTGGCTGCCTTGCCCACTCTTGATGGAGAGCAAGGCGGTGTGTTGATCGCTACCGTGAGAACGGCTAAGCGGTGTGATCCGGAATTTGCCGACGGCGAACGGATGGGTGCTTGCAAATGACATTAAAAACAATGGTGCGCGGGCGCGTGTAGCCCGGATTCATGCCGTCGCGATGTGCAACGAAGCATGGGCAAATACGACTGCGTAAAAGTCGTAAAAGTGAAGCTTGCCTAGGGGCTGTTGAGAATCAAGCACAACGGCTCGGAGGGCTGTGATGCAATAGGCGCATGAGCATTCGATGGGTACTGACAGACGAGCAATGGGCCAAGATGGAGCCTCAATGCCTTGGCAAGCCAAGTGATCCTGGACGCAGCGGCACAGACAACCGCCGCTTCGTTGAGGCAGTGCTGTGGATTGCCCGCACAGGCAGCCCCTGGCGAGACCTGCCGCCAGAGTTCGGCAA
>NZ_JAEFCH010000013.1:0-104576 GCF_016406015.1 Acidovorax sp. IB03
GACGTGCGGCGATTTCCATCACTACTATTCGCTAGAAGAGCCCTATTTCACTCAAAACCATGATCTACGGCATTGGCACCGACATCTGCGATGTGCGCCGCATCCGCGAAAGCCTGGAGCGCCACGGCGACCGCTTTGCCGAAAAGGTGCTGGCGAAGGGCGAACTGGCCGTGTGGCGCGAGCGCACCGAGCGCTGGCCCGACCGCGGCCTGCGCTACCTGGCCACTCGCTTCTCTGCCAAAGAGGCCTTCAGCAAGGCCGTAGGGCTGGGCATGCGCATGCCCATGACCTGGCGGCACTGTGAGGTAGCCAAGCTGCCCAGTGGCCAGCCCGTCATCGTGCTGCACGGGGCCCTGAAAGCCTGGTTTGAAGAACGCAGCCTGCGCGCCCACCTGAGCGTGACCGACGAGACCGACTACGCCGCCAGCTTCTGCGTGGTGGAGCGTTTGGAGGCAAATCAGCCTCCAGCGCTTACCCCATAAGCGCAAGCAGCTCTTGATTTGATAGCAATTTATCCCCTCCGATCTTCCATGACCGAACACGCCCCCCTCATCATCGACATCGCTGGCACCGAACTCACCGCCACCGACCGCCGCCGCCTGGTCCACCCACTGGTGGGCGGCATCATCCTGTTTGCCCGCAACTGGGTGGACCGCGCCCAGTTGCTGCAGCTCACCAGCAGCATCAAGGCGGTGCGTGACGACCTGCTGATCTGCGTGGACCACGAAGGCGGCCGCGTGCAGCGTTTTCGCACCGATGGCTTCACCCACCTGCCGCCCATGCGCGCGCTGGGCGAGATGTGGATGGATGACGGCAAGGGGGCTAAAGCCGTGCCCGGCAGCGGTGCACTGCGGGCCACCAATGCGGCCACCGCAGCGGGCTATGTGCTGGGCACCGAGTTGCGTGCGTGTGGGGTGGATTTCAGCTTCACGCCGGTGCTTGATTTGGATTGGGGCGAAAGCGGCGTGATTGGCGACCGTGCCTTCCACCGTGACCCGCGCGTGGTGGCCCTGCTGGCCAAGAGCCTGATGCACGGCCTGCTGCAGGCGGGCATGGCCAACTGCGGCAAACACTTTCCGGGCCACGGTTTCGTCAAGGCCGATTCGCACACCGAAGTGCCGGTGGACAAGCGCAGCCTCAAAGCCATCCTGGCCGACGACGCGGCGCCATACCCCTGGCTCAGCACCACGCTCACCAGCGTGATGCCCGCCCACGTCATCTACCCCAAGGTAGACAGCCGCCCAGCAGGCTTTTCGCAGCGCTGGCTGCAAGACATCCTGCGCCGCCAGATGCGCTTTGACGGCGCGATCTTCAGCGACGACCTGAGCATGGAAGGCGCACGGCGCATTGACGGCCAGGTGGTGAGCTACACCGACGCCGCGCTGGCCGCGCTGGCGGCAGGTTGCGACCTGGTATTGCTGTGCAACCAGAGCCTGGGTGAAGGCAAAGCGGTGGATGAGCTGATCGACGGGCTGGCCGCCGCGCAGGCAAAAGGCCGCTGGCACCCGAACGTGGACAGCGAATCGCGCCGCCTGGCGCTGCTGCCCGAAACACTGCCCCAGCCCTGGGATGAATTGATGCTGCAGCCTGCCTACATGCAGGCGCTCGATCTTTTGCCCTGATGGGGGAGTCTCGCGCCGTGTAGACCCGAGAGGGTCAAGGCACGGGCGAAACCGTGGCTTTGGGAGCCACTGACTGGGCTTCTGGCTCGGCGGCGGTGACTGCCGATGGGGCAGGGGGCTCCCCGCTCCAGCGCCGCAGCACGCGCTGGAAAATCAGCGCGTTCGGGATCTGTATCCACGCACTGCCGGGCGGGGTGTTGAACTCTTCCAGTGTGGTGTAGAGCAGGTTCACGTCCACCACGCGGCCTTTGGCGCCCGGCTTTTCGGCTGTGTCCAGAATCTCCACATGGTCACCAATGCGGAACGGTCGCGCGGTGAAGATGAGCAGAGCGCAGAACAAGTTGGACAGCACGCTCCATGCCGCGAAAAACGCCACGGCGCCCACCGTGGCGAACCCGGTGAATGCCGTCCACAGCACAGCGGCAGAAACGCCCAGCCGTTCCAGCGACAACAGCAGTGCGCTGGCCATGATGGTCCAGCGGATGAGCCCGTTGATGGGCACCACCAGTTGCCCTGGCAACTGGTAGCGCACGGCCGCCTTGCGCACCAGGCGCCGCAGCAGGCGCTGCAGCAGGTACGCGACCAGCAAGATGCCCAGAATCTGGCTGCCGGGCACGATCACGTCCAGCCAGTCCTGCACCCACTCCGGCAGGCGGTGTTTGGGAATCGCCATGGATTGCGTGGGCAGTCGGTCAGCCTTCGCGGCGCAGCGCCGGGAACAGGATCACGTCGCGGATGCTGGGACTGTCGGTCAGCAGCATCATGAAGCGGTCGATACCGATACCGCAGCCGCCGGCAGGGGGCATGCCGTATTCCAACGCACGCACGAAGTCGTGGTCGTAGTACATGGCTTCGTCGTCGCCACCGTCCTTGGCGGCCACCTGGGCGTGGAAGCGTGCGGCCTGGTCTTCGGCGTCGTTCAATTCGCTGAAGCCGTTGCCGAACTCGCGGCCGGTGATGTACAGCTCAAAGCGCTCGGTCACTTCGGGGCGAGCGTCGTTGGCGCGCGCCAGCGGGCTGATTTCGGTGGGGTGCTCCATGATGAAGGTGGGCTGCCACAGCTTGTCTTCCACCGTCTCTTCAAAGTACAGCACCTGCAGGCCAGCGAGGCTGCGGGTAGAGAGCTTGTTCTTGGCTTCCGACATGCCCAGCTTCTTGAGGGCGCTGATCAGCCACTCGGCATCGTCCACATGGGCACCGGCTTCGGTGTACTGGAAGATGGCTTCGCGAATGGTCAGGCGGGCAAAGGGCTGGCTCAGGTCCACCTCGCGGCCCTGGTAAGTCAGTTGCAGGGTGCCCACGGCCTTCATCGCGGCGTCGCGGACGAGGGCTTCGGTGAAGGTCATCAGGTCCTGGTAGTTCCAGTACGCTGCATAGAACTCCATCATCGTGAACTCGGGGTTGTGGCGCACCGAGATGCCTTCGTTGCGGAAGTTGCGGTTGATCTCAAACACCCGCTCGAAGCCGCCCACCAGCAGGCGCTTGAGGTACAGCTCGGGCGCGATGCGCAAGAACATTTCCTGCTCCAGCGCGTTGTGGTGGGTGATGAAAGGCCGTGCGTTGGCACCGCCAGGAATAGGGTGCAGCATGGGCGTTTCCACTTCCAGGAAGCCGTGGTGCACCATGAATTCGCGAATGCCGCTCACGGCCTTGCTGCGTGCGGCGAAGCGCTTGCGGGCGGCTTCGTCGGTCATCAGGTCCACATAGCGCTGGCGGTACTTCACTTCCTGGTCGTGAATGCCGTGGAACTTGTCTGGCATGGGGCGCAGGCTCTTGGTGAGCAGGCGCAGTGCAGTGACCTTGATCGACAGCTCGCCGGTCTTGGTTTTCATCAGCGTGCCTTCAGCGCCCACGATGTCGCCCAGATCCCAGTGCTTGAAGGCAGCGTACAACTCTTCGCCCACCGCGTCGCGCGTGATGTAGAGCTGGATGCGGCCACCCGTTTCACCCAGCGAGCCGTCCTGCACGGTCGCAAAGCTGGCCTTGCCCATCACGCGCTTGAGCATCATGCGGCCTGCCACACTCACGCTGACGTGGTGGGTTTCCAGCACGCTGGCTTCCACATGGCCGTGGGCGGTGTGCAGGTCGGCGGCCTTGTGGGCTGGCTTGAAGTTGTTGGGAAACGCCACGCCTCCACCCTGGGCCTGGGCTTCACGCAGAGCGCGGAGTTTTTCCCGGCGTTCGGCGATGAGTTGGTTGTCGTCCTGGGGGGACAAAGGGGCTGCGGCGGCGTTGACTGCGTCAGACATAGAGCGGGACCAGGGTTGGTGGGGGGAAACCTTCTATTTTAGGTTTAACGCAGCGCGGCGCCGGTTTCATGGCCCTTTGAGCGCCAGAAAAGGTGCGTACCCAGCGCTTTCAGACCCAAAATGAGTGGATTGAGCCCACGAAAAGCGGCTTAGCGCCGTGGCAGCGCCAGCATCCAGGCGGACAGCACCAGCAAGCCGATGGCGGAGGTGCCCGCCAGCCACCAAAGGTGGACTTCCGCGCTCCATCCCTGAGGCGCCCACAACGGCGCCACCAACACCACCAGTTGCAAAGCCTGCAGCGCCATGGCCAGCCACGAGTACTGGCGCTCTTGGGCGTGCTGGAATGGCCGGTGGCTGAGTGCAGCGGAAATACAGGCACTTCCTTGCCACAGCACCAGAGGCAGGAGGTAGGGGCGCATGCCCTGCCACGCGGTGGCAAGCGAAGTGGCGTCCAGCACCAAAAAGCCCACCCATCCTGCCAAAGCTGCCGCAGCGGCGGCGCCCAGGCCCACCGCCAGTGATCGCCACTGAGCGGTTTCCACCCGGGCAAGCAGCACCTGCGCCCAGGCGGTGTGAACGACGGCGGGAATAAACCCCAACAATCGCAGCAGCATGGCCAGATAACTGGCATCGGCCAGCCCGTGCAAGCGTTGCCATACCAAAAGCAATGCCGTACCTGCGATGGCGTCTATCGCGGTGTGGGCCAGGCGCAGGCTGGTGCTGCGGCGGTCTGCCTGCGCCGTGGCGGCGGGGGGCTCTGGGGCATGCTGCTGTGGGGGCTGGGTGGTGTGGCCCTCAAGGCGTGCTGACCGCAGCCACAGTGCACCCACCGCGTAGCCGCAGGCGGCAGCCAATAAAAGACCGTGCGCGCTTTGCTCAGGCCAAGCCCGTGCCACGGTCACGGTCAACAGCAGCGCCACCACGGGGGGAGCCGCGCGAACCAGCGCAGCCGACAGGGGCGATGCCGTCCTCAACGTCCAGGGCTGGGCCAGATACCAGGCGAGTTGCAACAGAGCCAGCAAGGCGGCCCAGCCCATCACAGCGAATGGGGCCGCGATGGCAGACCACCATACGGCCAGCGCTACCAGCGGTGCAAGCCCCAACCAGCGCCAAAGGCTGGAGCGCAAAACAGCCTGCAGCGCCGCACGGGGCGGATGATGGGCGTCTGCAAGGAACTGCAAAGGCCCTTGCGCGAGCGACAGGGACACCCAGAAAAATGCCACCTGCGCCGTGATGGCAAAACCACCGGCAGCCTGGGGGGTAAAAAAATGCAGCATGGCCACGCCCACCAGGGCCTGGGCTGCCAGCGACACCATGCTGCCCAAAGCCATGATGACCGAGGTGGATGCAAAGCGGTATGGCTGCTTCACGGGGCCAGTCCTGCGGCTTTCCAGATGTTCAGTCGCCCCAGGGTGCGGGCCCAGGCCCAGCCTCCCATGTCTGGGGATGGCGCACTCGCCATGTCTCTCGTTTCTCGAAAAAAATCTGCATAGGCGCTAGCGCTGGCCTGGGCTGGCAAATACGCGATAGCTGCCTTGTTTGACGCTGCAAACTTGCGCACCCAGCGGTAGTTCGTGCTGATCACCGGCAGACCAATGGCGCAGTATTCGAGCAGCTTGGTCGAGGTCTGCTCACTGTAAGGAATCTGATTGGGCACCAGGTTGAGCGCACAGCGCGCCCGTCGCAAATGGGTGGGCACCTCATGGTGTGGCACCTTGCCCGTCACGGCGATGTGCTTGAAGGCTTGAAACTGGCGCTGCAATAGGGCGGGCATGCTGCCGATCAGCAGGGTGCGCATGCCTGCCTGCTCCAGCCCTTCAAAGACGGGGAGAAAGTGCCGCAGCCGCGCCATGTCGCCCAGGTACACCATGTCAAATTCTGCTGCACCCTGGATGGCGGGCGGTGTCAGAAAAGTGGATGAGACGCCCATCTCTCTGAATTCCCACGGGACATCGTCGGCAAATCCCAGGCGCTGTCGAACCCACTCGTTCTGGAAGAGTCGGTAATCGGGCTTGGGCTGGGTCCAGCGCTTGATCTGGTCCTTGGCCCAGGCGCAAGGGGGCACGGAGGCTGAGGCATATTCATGCACCTGAAAGGCCTGGGCAAAGCGCTGGTGGTCCGTTGCGCGCACCCGGCCGCACATCCACCAAACGACACGCGCATCTGCGGGCACCGTGCTGGCATTTTGGTGCGTGCGGGCCTCATGCCCCCACGGCCGCAAGTGGGCGGTGTAGGCTTCCAGCTCCGGAAGGTAGGAGTGACCGGGATGGATGAAATGCACTTGCATCAGGCAGTCACCTGTTCAATGAGGTGAGCCCAAGCGCTGGCAAACCGCTGGGGCGTGTATTGCGCAAGCACCTGAGTCATATCCCGCTGGAGAAGTTCGGCCGGTGTGGACGTCACGCGAAGCACTGCCTGGGCCAGTGCGCTACCGCTGTGGTCTTCCGCCAAGGCGTAGGGCATGTGGCTGCCCAGCATTTCGCGCAGTGCAGGGATCGGCACACCAACGCAGGGCACGCCGGCCGCCAGCGATTCCAGTACGGCCATGGGGCAGCCTTCATACGCAGACGTCAGCAGCGTCACATGGTGGGCTTGGTACAGCGCCGGTGTTGCGGGCTGGAAGCCTTGCCATTGAATCCGTCCGGGGGCTCGAACCGCAGATTCATGTTGCAGAGCCCTTGCTAAGGGGCCCTCCCCAGTGATCTGCAACGCGTAGTGCTGCGGCAACTGGGTCAACGTGTCGATCAGCAGCTCGGGGCGCTTTTCTGGTGACAGGCGACCCACATAGCCACATCGCACCGTGTGCGGCGCAGCCGGTGGGGGCGCGGGGCGCGCTGCGGGCCAGGCAGGGTGCGGGTTGGGAATGACCTGCAGACACTGGTGTGCTGACGCGTCGCCTCCCATGAATTCCATGAAGGAGTCGCGCCCATGGTTTGAAACAAACACCAGCCAAGGCAGCCGCCGATACAGCCAGCGTAACCAGCGGCGTTTGGCGGCGGAAGCATGGGCTGTGTCCAGGACCTCCAGCAGCGGGCCATGAAACCAGGTGATCACCGGTTTTCGGTGCCATTGGCCCAGAAGCCAGGCGACATAGGCTGGCAGGAAGTTGTGCGTGGCAATGATCACATCAGCCTGGCTGGCAGCTTTCCACAGGCGGGACAGAGGTGTGGCGCGAATCACCTGGGTGTCACAGCGGTGTCCTGCCGCTTCCAGCGCGTGCGCGAGCGCATCGGAAACGGTGTGTACTCCTCCCGTTTCGAGATTTTCCTTCAGCAGCAGAATGCGGCGGTGCGTGTGGGGAGGCAACATCGAAAAGATCACACCATGGGCCACAGGGCGGGATGGAAGGGCGAGTGCGTCACCGTGCACCAAATCCGGTGAACAGGATACGTGCGGTCTTGTAGGCGATCAGCAGATCCAACGCCAGCGAATAGTGGGCCACGTAGTACAGGTCGTAGCTCAGTTTCACTGCCGTCTGCTCCTCTCCTTCCGCGTAACCCTGCTGCACCTGTGCCCAACCCGTCAGGCCTGGGCGCACCAGATGACGGTAAGGGTAGGCGGGAATCCGATGGGCGAACACCCGAACAAACTCGGCCTGTTCCGGTCGGGGGCCAATCAGGCTCATGTCGCCCTTGAGCACATTCCAGAGTTGAGGCAGTTCGTCCAGGCGGGTTCTGCGGATGATTTTGCCCACGGAAGTCACCCGGTCATCGTTGGGTTGGGCGAATCGCGCAGTGGTGGCTTCTTCGTGCCGCATGCTGCGCAGTTTCCAGATGCGGAACTCGCGGCCGTTGCGACCGATGCGAATTTGGGAAAACAGCATCGGCCCTGGCGTGTTCAGCTTCACGGCCAGGCCAGCTGCCAAACATAGCGGAAGCCACAGGGGCAACGCAGCCAGCGTCAAGCCAATGTCGGTCAGGCGCTTGACGGTGTCGTATGCTGGATTGCCGTCCAGCGCCCATAAGTCCTGGGCTTGCAGGTTGGACAACATTTTTCGGCCGCTGATCAGTTCTGCCACGGCTTCCACGCTGTAGAGCCTCACATGCTGCAGGCGCAAGTCGCTGATCAAGCGTTCGCGAACCGCGTCGGTGGGCGCTTGCGGGTCGATGACCACGCCAGCCAGGGCCGATGGGTCATCCGTGACTTTGGGGGCTGCATCCGATGCGGCTGGAATGGCCAAGGGCCGCAGCTGGATGTCTTGCTGGCTGAATTCCGAGGCATCCCCCAGCAGTTCTTTCAGCCGCATGGGTACAGAGGAATCCAGATAGGCGAGTGACAGCGCATAGCGCCCTCGCTCTCGCCAGTGCCCCAAAGTAAACCAGGCGGCAGACAGCAGGTAGACCAGCAGCACAGCGCCGCGCGAATAGGGTTGTTGCAGCAGTGCAAACCCCAGCGGGGCCGCCAGGTACGGTGCCGCCGTGGCCACCAGAAGAAAGCGCCGTTCTTCGAACTGGGGCAGGTACGCTCCGTTGTACAGCCAGTAAGCGGTGATGGCGTAAGGCACGCTGCACCACAAGACCGTCTGAGGGAACTGGTACGTTGCCCACTGGCATTGCTCCAGCATCCACCCGATGGCGTAGCTCAATAGCAGCACCAAGATGCCTTTCAAGGCCCAGCCCAGCACGGCACTCTGGCGGTGTGCTGTGGAGGAGTCGAGGGGGCTGTGAGAGGTGCTCTTCATGGATGGCTTGGAGAAGGGGTGAGGGCGCTCTGGTAGGTTGCCATCACCTCCATGCCCATGCGTTCTGCGGTGTAGTGCTGCTCGTAGCGTTGTCTTGCTGCACGGCCAAGGCTGGTGCGTAGCGCGGGCGACTCTACCAGTTGTCGCAGGGCCAGTGCCAATGCTGTTGCGTCATTGGGAACCAGGCGGGCTTGGGTGGCGTCGGGCAACAGCTCGCGCATGCCGGGAAGGTCGCTGGCCACGATGGCCAGTCCACCGCGCATCGCCTCAATCACGGAAATGGGTAAGCCCTCGTGGTCCGAGGTCAGCACAAAAATGCTGTGCTTCATCAGCTGTGCAGAAATATCGCCCACATCTCCGGCGAACACAACGGATTGCAGTCCCAGCCGCCTGGCCATGGCCTGGTGGCTGGCAAGTTGAGGGCCTCCGCCAAAAAACGTGGCTGGCACTTCACACCCCAAATCATCTCGCAAACGTGCGAGTGCTTGCAGTAGCAGGTCAGGGCGCTTTGGTGGGGCCATGCGTGCCACCATGGCGATGCGGGGTGGTGCGACCGCCAGCTCGGTGGCGAGGTGCGTGGATGCGGGTGCCTCTTCAATACCGTTGTGAACGACCACCACCCGCCCGGATGAAAGTGGCAGTGCGCGTGCCAGCCTGCGCTCGTGCTCTGACACACACACCATGCGCCGTGCCAGGGGTGCGAGCAGCCATTCGACGGCAAAAGCGGCCACGCGCCGCTTCCAGGGGTTTCCTGCCTTGAATGCAAATCCGTGCACGGTGTAAATCACCGGCTTGCGGGTTCGCGCTCCCGCCAGTCGTGCCGCCACACCCGCCATCGCGCTGTGGGCGTGCACAAGGTCTGGAGACTGCTCTCGCACGATGGCTTGCAGGCGCCGCACGGCTTGCGCCAAGCCAGCGATGCCTGCAGCATTGCCCAGTGAAGGAATGGAATGCACCCGAATGCCCGCAGCGTTCAGCGCGCACGCCAGAGGGGTCTGCAGGCCGTCGTCTCCGCCGATGGCCACCTGCACCTCAATGCCTTGTCGGTCGCGCAATTCGCGGCACAGCGTCAGTACGTGGCTTTGGGCGCCTCCCACCTCTCCTTTGGTGATGACCTGAAGCACTTTCATGGCACCGGGGCTGCGGGCAAGGCCGTTGCCCTGCGTGCGGTCACTGTGCAATTCCCGTGCGCTCCAGCACATCGCCCACCAGCTCCAGCCGTACCAGCGGGTTGTCCAGTTCCATCAGTCGCTGTTTCAACTCCATGGGCACGGGCAGCAGTTCACACCAGCGGTTGGCCACCCAGCCACAGTCGTCCAGTTGTTCCGGCGTGGGCAACTTGGCTGCTGGGTTCAGCGCATCGCGCGCATGCAGGGTGTGCAAGACCTGGGTCAGGGCTGTGGCGGTTTTCTTCAGGTCTTCAGGGATGGGGATGGACAAATCCCTGTCCAGTTGCGACACGCTGGCAATCCACAGGCCATGAACCAGGTGGTTGCGCTGGGTGATCCGAAACCGCTCAGTGCCTTTGCACACCAGGGTGATCAATCCAGGCTGGGGGCTTGCGAGTTGCTCGATGACCGCCAGCGTACCCACGTCGTGAAACTGCTCATCCGGCGCCCCAGCCCGGCGCACTTCGCTGCCCTGTGTCAGCGACACCACGCCAAATGGGGCGCCTGTTTGATGGCATTTGCGCACCATGTCGAGGTAACGCACCTCAAACACGCGCAAGGCCAGCACCCCGTCGGGGAACAGCACCGACGCCAGGGGAAACAAGGGCAGGGATGAAAGGGTCAGGGTCTGGGTCATGGGCCGGGGTGGAACGCCTGGTCAAGATCTGCCGGGCCTGGCTGGGTTGCTGGCCCTGGGCTGCCCAGCGGTCAGAATGGGGTGGGGCCGATGGCCCAATCCCCCAGGCGGTCTGGCGCTGAATCTTGGGCCGCTATCATCCCACGGCGCAGCCGGTTTTCCGCCGGGGCACCCCTTCATTTGTGGATTTCCATGTTGTATCAAATCGCTACTTTGCTGCTCGATGTCATTGGTGGGCTGTTGACCGGTGCTTGCCTGTTGCGCCTGTACATGCAGTGGCAGCGTGTGCCTTTTTCCAACCCGGTGGGGGCTCTGGTGTTTGCGTTGACCGACTGGTTCATCATGCCGCTGCGCCGGCTGATTCCGCCCACAGGCCAGTGGGACATCTCCAGCCTGGTGGGGGGCTTGCTGGTGCAGCAGGTGCAATATGGCCTGCTGTGGCTCATTGCAGGCGGCGCCATCTCGGGCGCTGTGGTGCCTTTGCTGGCGGCCTTCGGTCTGGTGCGGGTCGCGATTTCGGGCTTGATCGGCCTGCTGATCGTGCACGCGATCCTGTCCTGGGTGCAGACGCGCTCTCCCATGTCGGATGTGATGGGTCGGTTGTGTGCGCCGCTGCTCAGGCCTGTGCAGCGGTTCGTGCCGCTGGTGGGCGGTTTGGACCTGTCGCCCCTGGTGTTGCTGGTGCTGCTGCAGATCGCCATGATCGTGCTGGGCCACTTGCAGGCAGCGGTGTTGACGGGGGCCTTGCAGGGCTGAGTCTGGGCAGGGGCCACGCTGCCCTGCTGCTTCAACCGATGTATGGCCATCGGTTGCTGGGTCGCAAAGGCGCTTGGTTGACGCTTTGCGACTCCTTTCCCTGAATATCAATAAAAATAGCTGCTAGCGCTTACTGGATAAGCGCTAGCAGCTATGAATTTAATAGCGTTTGCGGTAGGGCGATCTCTCAAAATCGCCCCGCACCGCAGTAGCGTGGCCTTACACCACCGCGTCGGCTGGCAGGCGCTGCAGCATGGCCAAGCTGCTGGCCACGGTGCTGCGCAGTTCACGGCGGTCGCAGATGAAGTCCACAGCACCCTTGGTCTGCAGGAATTCAGCACGCTGGAAGCCTTCAGGCAGGGTCACGCGCACGGTGGATTCGATCACGCGGGGGCCGGCAAAGCCGATGAGGGCTTTGGGCTCGGCAATCACGATGTCGCCCACGAAGGCAAAGCCAGCACTCACGCCGCCCATGGTCGGGTCGGTCAGCACGCTGATGTAGGGCAGCCCCTTCTTGGCAAGGCGGGTCAGCGCTGCGTTGGTCTTGGCCATCTGCATGAGCGACAGCAGGCCTTCTTGCATGCGGGCACCGCCGGTGGCGGTGAAGCAGATGAAGGGCACCTTTTGTTCGATGGCAGTTTCGACGCCGCGCACAAAGCGCTCGCCCACCACAGAGCCCATCGAGCCGCCCATGAAGTCGAACTCGAAGCACGCAGCGACCACATTGATGCTCTTGACCGCACCACCCATGACGATGAGGGCATCGGTTTCGCCCGTGTTCTCCAGGGCTTCTTTCAGGCGCTCGGGGTACTTGCGGCTGTCCTTGAACTTGAGGGCGTCCACGGGCAGTACTTCCTGGCCGATTTCATAGCGGCCTTCGGCGTCCAGAAAGGCGTCCAGCCGTGCGCGGGCGCCAATGCGGTGGTGGTGGCTGCACTTAGGGCAGACGTTCTGGTTTTGCTCCAGGTCGGCCTTGTAGAGCACGGTTTCGCAGCTCGGGCACTTGATCCACAGCCCTTCGGGCACCTGGCGGCGCTCGGTGGGGTCGGTTTGTTGGATCTTGGAGGGCAGGAGTTTTTCGAGCCAGGACATGGTTTCCTCTGTATGAATGAGCCTGTGGCGGCGCGGCCTTAACGCTAGCGCTGCCCATCAATCAGGGCTCCCGCGCAAGGGCCGCCCCGCCGCGCTGGGAGCGTCCCCCTTCCTGTGCGCAGCACAAGGAGAAGGGGGAAGCGGCAAAGCCGCTCAGGGGGATGCCCTCTATTATGCGTCGAGCGCCTTGCGCACGCCGCGCAGGAAATCCATGGTCATGGGGACGACCTTGGCGTGTTCCTGGTCTTCAATCAGCTGGATGATGCGGCTGCCGATCACTACGGCATCAGCCACCTTGCCAATCGCCTGGGCGGTGGCTGCGTCGCGGATGCCGAAACCCACGCCCACCGGAATGTGAACGTGCTGGCGAATGCGGGGCAGCATCTGTTCGACAGCCGCTGTGTCCAGCGCGCCCGAACCTGTGACGCCCTTGAGCGACACGTAGTACACGTAGCCACTGGCCACGCGCGCCACCTGGGCCATGCGTTCGGAGGTAGAAGTGGGGGCCAGCAAAAAGATCAGATCCATGCCGTGGGCGCGCAGGTCGGCGGCAAAGGCTTCGCATTCCTCGGGCGGGTAGTCCACGATGAGCACGCCATCCACACCGGCTGCGGCTGCGTCGCGCACAAAGGCGCTGCCGGTCGTGCCCGGCGTACCGTGCTTCTGGTCGTAGCGTTCCACGGGGTTGGCGTAGCCCATCAGCACCACGGGGGTGGTGGTGTTGCGCTTGCGGAATTCGCGCACCTGGTCCAGCACCTGCACCATGCCAACGCCCAGGCTCAAAGCCTTCTCGCCCGCCTTCTGGATCACCGGGCCATCGGCCATGGGGTCTGAAAAAGGCACACCCAGTTCGATCACGTCAGCGCCCGCTTCCACCATGCCGTGCATGAGGGCCGGGGTGATGTCTGCGAAGGGAAAGCCTGCGGTCACATAGGGAATCAGCGCCTTGCGGCCTTGGGCCTTGAGGGCGGAAAACGTTGCTTCGATGCGGCTCATTTGACCACCTTGACGGGTTGCTCGCCGCCCTTGACGGACTGCCCCTGGCAGCTGGGGCGGCAGTAGAAATCGGCACCACTGAGGTCGGCCACGGTGCCAATATCTTTGTCACCGCGCCCGGAGAGATTGACCAGGATGGATTGGTCAGGGCGCATGGTCTTGGCCAGTTTCATGGCGTAGGCCACGGCATGGCTCGATTCAAGGGCGGGAATGATGCCCTCGGTGCGGCACAGGTAGTGGAAGGCGTCCAGCGCCTCTTTGTCGGTGATGCCCACGTATTCGGCACGGCCGATTTCCTGCAGCCACGCATGTTCTGGCCCCACACCGGGGTAATCCAGACCCGCGCTGATGCTGTGGGTTTCGGTGATCTGGCCGTTGTCATCCTGCAGGATGAAGGTGCGGTTGCCGTGCAGCACGCCGGCGCTGCCTTTTTGCAGCGATGCGGAGTGGCGGCCAGAGTCCAGCCCCTCGCCCGCAGCCTCCACACCAATCAGTCGGGTTTTCTCGAACGGAATGTAGGGGTGGAAAATGCCCATGGCATTGCTGCCGCCGCCGACGCAGGCGATCACGGCATCAGGTTGTTCGCCCAGCACTTTCTGTTCGGCCAGCATGGCGGGCATCTGATCAATGCATTCCTTGCCAATCACGCTCTGGAAATCGCGCACCATCATCGGGTACGGGTGCGGGCCTGCCACGGTGCCGATGATGTAGAAGGTGTTGTCCACATTGGCCACCCAGTCGCGCATGGCGTCGTTCAGGGCGTCCTTCAGGGTCTTGCTGCCAGACTCTACGGGCACCACGGTGGCGCCCAGCAGCTTCATGCGGTACACGTTGGGGCTCTGGCGCTTCACGTCCTCGGCGCCCATGTACACCACACATTCCAGGCCGTAGCGCGCGCAGATGGTGGCCGTGGCCACGCCGTGCTGGCCTGCGCCGGTTTCGGCAATCACACGGGGCTTGCCCATGCGCTTGGCCAGCATGGCCTGGCCGATCACATTGTTGATCTTGTGCGCGCCGGTGTGGTTCAGGTCCTCGCGCTTGAGGTAAATCTGCGCACCGCCCATTTCACGGCTGGTGCGTGCCGCGTGGTAGATGGGCGAGGGGCGGCCCACGAAATGCTTGAGTTCGTACTGAAATTCTGCCAGGAACTCTGGGTCGTTCTGGTAGCGCGCATACGCTTCGCGCAGTTCCTGGATGGCGTGGGTCAGGGTTTCGCTGACGAAGCTGCCACCGTAGGGGCCAAAGTGCCCGGAGGCGTCAGGTTGCTGATAAGAGCTCATGGGGATTCTTTGCAAGTTGGGCATCGGCCGCACGCACGGCGGCAACGAAGCGTTGGATTTTTTCGGCGTCCTTGATGCCCTTGATGGGTTTGCCATCAGGGCCATCGGCTTCAACGCCAGAACTGACATCAACCGCCAGCGAGAGGCCTCGCGGGCGGACTTGCAAAATGCCATCGGTCACGTTTGCAGGCGTGAGTCCACCAGACAAAACGAGGTGAGAGCTGACGCTTGGTGGAAGGAGTGACCAATTGAATGCCTTGCCGCCACCACCATAACCGTCGACATGGGCGTCGAGCAGGATGGCCTGGGCGTGTGAAAAATCCTGCGCGTATTTTACGAGGTCGAAGCGTTCAGCCCCATCGCCTAGGGGTATGCGTGCCGCCCGCAAAAATGGACGCAACCCGTGGCCTGTGGCCAGCAGGCAATCGGCCGGCGTTTCATCACCATGAAATTGCACGATAGCGCCCGCCACCATTGCGCTGGCAGCTGCAATATTGGTAGCACTTTCGTTCGCGAACAGCAGAACGGGGGTGACGAATGGGGGGAGTCTGCGTGCCAATTGCGCAGCGCGCTCAGGGGTGACTGCGCGGGGGCTGGGTGCATACAGCACGAAACCCACAGCGTCGGCACCCGCCGCCACGGCGGCATCCACATCCTGTTCCCGGGTCAGGCCGCAGATTTTGATTCGCGTGCGCTCGCTGGTCATGGCACGGGGTTTCGTTGCGAAGCCATGCGGGTGGGGTGTGGAGGCGGTTTCAGCAGAGTGGTGGGTGGTCATGGCAGCCAGGCAAAGGGAGGGGTGCTTTGAGGAAGCTTCCACTGCGCATCGTAGACCGGGCCCAGAAAATACAGCCCGTCTGGGGAAAAGGTGGGTGCTGCCGCATCGCGCGACCGCGCATTGAGCACGCTCTGCATCCAGCTTACTGGCTGCTTGCCACTTCCGACGGCGATCAGGCAGCCCATGATGTTGCGGATCATGTGGTGCAAAAAGGCGTTGGCTTCGAACTCGAAACGCCAATAGCAGGGGCTCCAGCCCAGTTCGGGGTGCGGCGCTACTGCACGGCTGTCAGTGATCTCTATGCGTTTGATCGTTTTGACCGGCGTCTTGGCCTGGCAGGCAGATGCCCTGAACGATGTGAAATCGTGCTCACCGAGCAAGATGCTGGCGGCCTGCCGCATTGCTTCCCCATCGAGTGGGTTGTGTACCCAGCCCACGCGACCAGACTCGACACTGGGGCGCACGGGCGACTGCAGTAGCACGTAAGCGTAGCGCCTGGCCGTTGCACTGGCGCGTGCGTGGAAGCTGTCAGGCACCTGCTGTGCCCATTGCACCGCAATGTCGGGTGGCAAAAAGGTGTTGGTGCCCCGAACCCACGATGCATTGGGGCGGCGCAGGGGGGTATCGAAGTGCACGACCTGCATCAGCCCATGCACCCCACTGTCGGTGCGGCCCGCACACAGGGTGCTCAGTGCATGCGTAGCAAAGCGGCCCAGGGCCGCTTCGAGCTTGTCTTGAACAGTGTTGCCAGATAACTGGCTCTGCCAGCCGTTGTAGCCTTGCCCGTTGTAGCTGACGCCCAACGCCATCCTCACGGTGGCGTTGGAGGGGGCGGCGTTGGTCGGGCTCTCGGGTGTCAGCTCTGGCGGCATCAGCCCAGATCAGCCAGCAAGCGCTGGGCGCGGGTTTTGAGTGCGCCTGTTGCCTCTGCCACCACTTCCTCGATCAGGGTGCGGGCACCATCGGTATCGCCGATCGCGTTGAACTCTTCCGCCAGCGCCAGTTTGGTCGCCAGAGGATCGTCATGAGCAGCAGCCTCGCCATCATCGTCATCGTCACCCATTGGTGCAGATGCCGTGGTGATTTCTTCGCTGACCGATGGTGTACTCGGCGTGGGCGTGCTGAGGGTGGAAGGCGCTGTCAGGTCGAGCGAGAGATCTCCCAGATCGAATTCCAGCGTGTTGTTGTCTGGGGTGTCAGACGACAAAGGCGCGAGGCCAGAGGGTGCAATGCTCAGATCATCTGCGGCGCCCAGTGGGTCGAGCGTCGGAGCGGCTTCAGCCATAGGGGGGCGGGCCGTTTCTGGCTCGTCATCCAGCGAAGGCGGTTCCATTTCGGGAGCCAGGCCAGAGGCCGCAGCCGCTGCGGCGAACCCGCCGGCGGCGGGGGCATCCGTCAGGGCATCGTCTGGCAGGTCGAGATCCAGGTCCAGGTCGAGATCAGAAGGCAGTGCAGCAGCCGCAACGGCACCCATCGCGGCGGGCATCGTGCTCGCAAAGCCGCCGGCGGGGGCGGGCTGAGCGACTTCACCGCCGGGGCGTCCACCGGGTTGGTACAGGGCATTTTCCGGATCCAGGCCGCGGCCCAGTTCGGTGATGCGGGCCCAGTCGGGGCCCTCACCCTGGGTGAGCTTGAACACGTCGCCTGCCACTGCTTCCAGGGCCTTGCGGTCCTGGCGTTTGGCGTAAATTTCGCCCAGCTTGACGTGGACGGAAACCCGTGCGGGGTTGTGGCGAATCGCCTCTTTCAGAATCTCTTCCGCTTGCAGGTCGCGGCCATAGGCCAGGTAGACGTCGGCTTCTGCAACAGGGTCCACATCGCCGCCAGCATCCAGCTGGCTGGGCGAGTAGGCCATGGAAGAGCCGCCCGTGGTCATTTCGCTGTTGGCGGTGTCGATGCGTTGGCCACCGCTGGCGCCGAAGAACGAGTCAGGCTGAATGCGGCTTTCCATGAAGGAGCTGTCTACGCCGCCAGCGCCACGGCGGCGCTGCACGACACGGTAAGCGCCATAACCGATCAACAGAGCCAGCAGGCCGCCACCGGCCAATGGAATCATGGGGTCTTCCATCAGCCCATCAAGGAAGCTGGGCTCTTCGATGGGTGGTGGAGGAGGCACGACCACCTTGGGTGCGGGCGCTGCAGGTGCAGATGCCTCGGCGGCAGGTGCAGACGCAGTGGTATCAGGAGCGGACGCAGCATCCTCAGGGGTGCTGGCCGCTTCGGCTGGCACCTCGGGTGTCGAAGCAGGTGCTTGCGGGGCTGTCGGGGTGGCGGGAACGCCGGGCACTTCTGCCTTGATCGCCGCAGGCGTACTGGCCGCTGGGGCGGTGGCTGGAGCCGCGCCTGCAGCAGAGGCCGCGCTGACCTTGTTCAGGTCGCTGATGTTCTTGGACAGCTCGGCCATGCGGGCATTGGCCTCGCTGGCTTGCTTGTCTTTCGCCAACTGGTCTTCAGCAGCCTTTTGGCCCTTGAGAGAACCCTTCGAGAGGGTCAGCTTGTCTGGGGCAGCTGTTGCGGGCTTGCGGTCTTCCACCTGGGCCTGCACCTTGCCACTGGCCGAGCGCTCGGCCGAGGCCACTGTTGCGCTCGGTGCGGCATCAGCCAACTTGCGGCGGAAGGTGTTGAAGTCGCGGCTTTGGGCTGCCAGGATTTGGCGAGCCTCGGTGTTGGACACCGACTTGGCGGTGGCTTCATCTGGAATCTGCAGCACAGAGCCGGCGCGTACGCGGTTCACGTTACCCTGGATGAATGCGTCGGGGTTGGCGCGCATCAGGGCCACGAGCATCTGGTCCAGAGACACATCTGCAGGGCGGTGGGCATTTGCAATGCGACCGGCCGTGTCGCCAGGCTTGACGGTCACGCCGTCGGCGGGGGCGGGGCGCGATGCTGCGGGTGCACGCACGGCGGGTGCGGCTGGAGTCGCTACACGCGCAGGGACGGGGCGTTGCTGTGCCGCGGCGGCTGGCACTGTGATCTGGGGCGCTGCTGTGGCTGTAGGTGCTGCACTGCGCAATGCCGGTGGGTCCAGCAGCAGGGTGTAGCTGCGAACAATCTTGCCTGTGCCCCAGGTGGTGTCCAGGACCAGATCGAGAAACGGGTCGTTGACCGGGCGGTCGCTGGAGACCCGCAGCACGGCGCTGCCATCCGCACGGCGTTGCAGCTGGATCTGCAAGGCGTTCATCAGCGGATTGAACTCCATGCCTTGGGATCGGAACACCTCGGGTGATGCCGCGGTGGCACGCAGGGTCTCAGCTTCCGCCTGAGTGATTTGAGGTACGTCGATCTCGGCGCGTAAAGGCTCACCCAGCGCTGATTGCACCGTGATTCGCCCCAGGGCCAAAGCAGACGCCTCGCCTGCGTGCAGGCCGACGCAAAGCACGGCAGCAGCCGCCAGAGCTGAAAATTTCCAACGATGCATGTTTGCCATCAACTGATTAGGTGGTGCGGCTCGGTCGAGCGGTGTTGTTTTTCTCATGTGCTGTTCCCGCCCCGGAGCGTGAAAATATGTAAAAAGCACCATAGCAGCAATGTTTTGCAGTGACAAGCTGAGGTGGCGTCGAAGCTTTGGTGGGCAACCATGGGCTCTCATTTGAGGCGTAAACCTGTTGCCATTCGACAACGTGGCGTAACTGGTTGTTTCTGCGCTCGAGAATGAAAAAAGCGCGCAAAACGTCGGTTTTGCGCGCTGGGTGCAGGCCTTTGAAATCAGGCGGACAACAAAATCCGCAGCATGCGGCGCAGGGGTTCCGCAGCGCCCCACAGCAATTGGTCGCCAATAGTGAAGGCACCCACATACTCGGGGCCCATGGCCAGCTTGCGGATGCGGCCTACAGGGATGGTCATGGTGCCGGTCACGGCCACGGGGGTCAGATCCTTGATGGTGGCCTCGCGGGTGTTGGGCACCACCTTCACCCACTCGTTATCGGCGGCGATCATGGCTTCGAGGTCGGCCGCGGGCACATCCTTTTTGAGCTTGAAGGTCAGAGCCTGGCTGTGGCAGCGCATGGCGCCTACGCGCACGCAGAAGCCGTCGACCGGGATGGCGGCAGAGCTGAAGCCTTCGCCCAACCCGAGAATCTTGTTGGTCTCGGCCATGCCCTTCCACTCTTCCTTGGACTGGCCGTTGCCCAGGTCCTTGTCGATCCAGGGGATCAGCGAGCCGCCCAGGGGCACGCCAAAGTTGGCGGTTTCAGCGGCAGACAGGCTGCGCTGCTTGGCGATGACCTTGCGGTCGATTTCCAGGATGGCGCTCTTGGGGTCATCCAGCAGAGACTTCACTTCGGCATTCAACGTGCCGTATTGCGTGAGCAGCTCACGCATGTGCTGCGCGCCACCGCCCGATGCGGCTTGGTAGGTCTGGGTGCTCATCCACTCGACAAGACCGGCCTTGTAGAGCGCGCCCACACCCATCAGCATGCAGCTCACGGTGCAGTTGCCGCCCACCCAGTTCTTGCCACCGTTGGCCAGCGCATCTTTGATGACGGGCATGTTGACGGGGTCGAGGATGATGACGGCGTCTTTTTCCATGCGCAGGGTCGATGCTGCGTCGATCCAGTGGCCGTTCCAGCCCGCTGCGCGCAGCTTGGGGAAGACTTGCGTGGTGTAGTCGCCGCCTTGAGCCGTGATGATGATGTCGCAGCGCTTCAAGGCGTCGATGTTGTACGCGTCTTGCAGGGTGGTTTCGTTCTTGGCTTGTGCGGGGGCCTTGCCGCCTGCGTTGGATGTGGAGAAGAACAATGGCTCGATCAGGTCGAAGTCTTTTTCTTCGATCATGCGGTCCATCAACACCGAGCCGACCATGCCGCGCCAGCCGACCAAACCTACCAACTTGCTCATTTCAACGCCCTTTCAGATTAAGAAACAGTGCCAGACCAGACTGTTTGCCCCGGCTCGTCTGGCCAGGGAGGGCGCACGACGGTACCGGAGCTGGATCAGCCCTTAATAATGGTCGTGGTTTTGGTGGTGATTGCGCGCACAGCCACGCCTGCCAGGGCGGCAGTAGCGGTGTTCAGGACGAACGGGCGGGCGGCAAACATGCGCAGATTCTAGCCGATTGCGTGCATGGGCCAATGCGGGAATTGCATACGACGATTGTGCAAAGAAAAAGGGCGGCCACAGCCGCCCTTGAAATGTCATGGCAAACCTGGGATCAGGCGAGCGCCTTCACCACGGCATCGCCCATCTGCGCGGTGCCCACCTTGGTGGTGCCTTCGCTGTAGATGTCGGGCGTGCGCAGGCCTTGGGCCAGCACCTTTTGCACGGCGGCTTCGATGCGCTGGGCGGCGGCCTCCTGGTTCAGGCTGAAGCGCAGCATCATCGCGGCGCTCAGGATGGTGGCCAGGGGGTTGGCCACGCCTTTGCCGGCGATGTCGGGGGCGCTGCCGTGGCTGGGTTCGTACAGGCCCTGGTTGCTGCTGTTCAGGCTGGCCGAGGGCAGCATGCCGATGGAGCCGGTGAGCATCGAGGCCTCGTCGCTCAAGATGTCGCCAAACATGTTGCCGGTCACGACCACGTCAAATGCCTTGGGGGCCTTGACCAGTTGCATGGCGGCGTTGTCCACGTACATGTGCTGCAGTTCCACATCGGGGTACTGCTGGCCCACTTCAGTCACCACGTCCTTCCAGAACTGGAAGGTTTCGAGCACGTTGGCCTTGTCCACGCTGGTGACCTTCTTGCTCCGCTTGCGGGCGGCCTGGAAGGCGACGTGGGCGATGCGCTCGATTTCGGGCTTGGAGTAGCGCATGGTGTCGAAGGCTTCCTCAGCACCGGGGAAGTGCCCGTCCACGGCAGTGCGGCGGCCGCGCGGTTGGCCGAAGTAGATGTCGCCCGTCAGTTCGCGGATGATGAGGATGTCCAGACCCGCGATCAGCTCGGGCTTGAGGCTCGAGGCGCCGACGAGCTGCTCGTAGCAGATGGCAGGGCGGAAGTTGGCGAAGAGGCCCAGGTTCTTGCGCAGGCCCAGAATGGCTTGCTCCGGGCGCAGGGGGCGGTCGAGCTTGTCGTATTTCCAGTCGCCCACGGCACCAAACAGCACGGCATCCGCCTCTTTGGCCAGCTTGAGGGTGGCTTCGGGCAGGGGGTGGCCATGGGCGTCGAATGCGGCGCCGCCCACCAGAGCGGATTCCATTTCAAACTTCAGGTCAAGTGCCTTCAAGACCTTGACGGCCTCGGCCACGATTTCGGTACCGATGCCGTCACCCGGCAGAACTGCGATTTTCATTGTTTGGTGCTTTACTTTTGATAGCTGCCAGCGCTTATCAGATAAGCGCTGGAGGCCATTTTTGCTTAATGTCTGATCAGGAAACCATCGAGTGCGCGAGCCAGGGCTTGGTAGCCAGGCGCTGGGCTTCAAAGGCGCGGATCTTGTCAGACTGGCGCAGGGTCAGGCCGATGTCGTCAAAGCCGTTGAGCAGGCAGTATTTGCGGAAAGCCTGCACTTCGAACGGGATCTCTTCACCCTGTGGGCGCACGATGACCTGGCGCTCCAGATCGATGGTGAGCTGGTAGCCGGGGAAGGCGGCCACCTCGTCAAACAGCTGGGCCACGGTGGTTTCGGGCAGCACGATGGGCAAGAGGCCGTTCTTGAAGCAGTTGTTGAAGAAGATGTCGGCAAAGCTGGGCGCGATGATGGCGCGAAAGCCGTACTGGTCCAGCGCCCAGGGCGCGTGCTCGCGGCTGGAGCCGCAGCCGAAGTTCTTGCGGGCCAGCAGGATGCTGGCGCCCTGGTAGCGCGGCTGGTTCAGCACGAAGTCGGGGTTGGGCTTGCGCTGGCTCTCGGGGATGCCGGGCTCACCCTTGTCCAGATAGCGCCACTCGTCAAACAGGTTGGGGCCGAAGCCTGTCTTCTTGATCGACTTGAGGAACTGCTTGGGGATGATGGCGTCGGTGTCGACGTTCTCGCGGTCCATGGGGGCGACGAGGCCCTTGAGCAAGGTGAATTTCTGCATGGATGGCCTTGTGTTACTTGGCAGCGCGCTCAATGGCGTTGCCTGCGCGTTCAATGTCTTGGCCCACACCCTTGACGGTGTTGCAACCCGCCAGCACGAAGGCCAGCGCGAGGGTGATGAAGGCGACAGTCTTGTTCATGGTGTGCTCCTTGGTTGAGGGTCAGGCGAATTGACGGATGTCCACAAAGTGGCCATGAACGGCAGCCGCTGCGGCCATGGCGGGGCTCACCAGGTGGGTGCGGCCGCCGTTGCCCTGGCGGCCTTCAAAGTTGCGGTTGCTGGTGGATGCGCAGCGCTCGCCGGGCTCCAGGCGGTCGGCGTTCATGGCCAGGCACATGCTGCAGCCGGGTTCGCGCCATTCAAAGCCTGCGGCCTTGAAGATCTGGTCCAGGCCTTCGCGCTCGGCCTGCTCTTTGACGAGGCCCGAGCCTGGTACCACCATCGCCAGCTTCACATTGCTGGCCACCTTGCGGCCCAGGCTTTTCACCACGGCAGCGGCTTCGCGCATGTCTTCGATGCGGCTGTTGGTGCAAGAGCCGATGAACACCTTGTCGATGGTGATGTCGTTGATCGGCCTGCCAGGCTGCAGGCCCATGTACGTCAAGGCACGCTCAATGGCGCCGCGCTTGGTGGCGTCCTTTTCCTTGTCAGGGTCGGGCACGCGGGCGTCCACGCCCAGCACCATCTCGGGGCTGGTGCCCCAGGTGACTTGCGGCACGATTTCAGAGGCGTCGAGCTTGACCACGGCGTCAAACTTCGCGTCGGCGTCAGAGTGCAGCGTCTTCCAGTACGCCACGGCCTGATCCCATTCCACGCCCGTGGGCGACAGGGGGCGGCCCTTCACGTATTCAATGGTCTTGTCATCCACCGCCACCAGGCCTGCGCGGGCACCGGCTTCGATGGCCATGTTGCACACGGTCATGCGGCCTTCCATGCTCATGGCGCGGAAGACAGAGCCTGCAAATTCAATGGTGTAGCCCGTGCCGCCAGCGGTGCCGATCTTGCCGATGATGGCCAGCACCACGTCCTTGGGCGTGACGCCTTTGGCCAGCGTGCCATCGACCTGCACCAGCATGTTCTTGGCCTTCTTGGCCAGCAGGGTTTGCGTGGCCATCACGTGCTCGACTTCCGAAGTGCCAATGCCGTGGGCCAGTGCGCCAAACGCACCGTGCGTGCTGGTGTGGCTGTCGCCGCACACCACCGTCATGCCGGGCAGGGTGGCGCCGTTTTCAGGGCCAATCACGTGCACGATGCCCTGGCGCTTGTGCATGAAGGGGAAGAACGCGGCGGGCGTGATCTGCGCCATGTTCTTGTCCAGCGTGGTGATCTGCTCTTTGCTGATCGGGTCGGTGATGCCGTCGTAGCCCTTTTCCCAGCCGGTGGTGGGCGTGTTGTGGTCGGCGGTGGCCACGATGGAGCTGGTGCGCCACACCTTGCGGCCGGCTTCGCGCAGTCCTTCAAAGGCTTGTGGGCTGGTCACCTCGTGCACCAGATGCCGGTCGATGTAGAGGATGGACGTGCCATCTTCTTCGGTGTGGACAACGTGCTCGTCCCAGATCTTGTCGTAGAGGGTGCGTCCCATAGCGTGGTCTTCTTTCAGGTGGGTCAATGATTCTAGTGTTGCGGTGCCAATTCCGGGGTGGCCACGGTGGCTGGTGTCGGGGCTTGGCGCGGTGCTGTCAAGTGTTCTACCAGCAGGCGCGATGTCACGGGCAGAGCGTCAAAGTCGCGGGCCACCACGCGCAGTTCGCGGCGGGCCCAGGCATCCGTCAGGGGCACGGCCGTGAGGCGGCCCACGCTGCGCATCAGCGCAAAGGCGCGGTCGGGCAGCAGCCCTACGCCCAGGCCGTTGTCGATCATGCGGCACATGGCATCGAGCCCCGTGACCTGGATGCGCTGGCGCAAGGGGCGGCCAGCGGCAGCGGCTGCTGCGCGCATGGCCAGGCTGATGCTGCTGTTGGCATGCAGGCCCACGATGTCCCAGTCCAGAACTGCTTCAAAATCAATAGCGTCCAGCGCTGCCAGCTCGTGCCCTGCGGGCACCACAAGCATCAAGCGATCAGAGCGGTAAGGGCGGCTGGGCAGCTCTTGCGTGCCACCACTGCCCATGCCCACGTTGCAAATGCCCAGGTCAGCGGCGCCTTCCTGCACGGCGTGCAGCACGGCGGTGCTCAGGTGTTCCTGCAGGTCGATCTTGATCTGGCTGTGCTGGCGCGCAAACGCGCCCAGGTCTTCGGGCAGAAACTGGAAGATGGCCGAGATGTTGGCGTGCACCCGCACATGGCCGCGCACGCCTTCGGCGTATTCGCTCAATTCGCCCTGCATGCGCTCCAGCCCGAAAAGCACGGTGCGCGCATGGTGCAGCAGGCTTTCGCCCGCCGGGGTGAGGGTGACCCCGCGGCTGTGGCGGTAGAGCAGGGCGGTGTCTACCGCGGCTTCCAGATCGGACAGGCGCTTGCTCACGGCCGATGCGGCGATGAATTCCCGCTCCGCCGCGCGGCCAATGCTGCCCAGCTCACACACCGCCACAAACAGTTGCAGCGAGGTGAGGTCAATGCGGCGCGCAAAGTTGCGCTCTGAGCTTTTCATGGCGGGCGTTGAAAGGGCTTGCCTTCTTGTTCGGAGAAGGCTTTCTATTTTCCACCCAATTTTCATCGAAAGCCATCGCCAAACGCGATGACTTGCATCGTTGTCGGGTTTTGACTGGGACGCCACGGCCAGAGGCAAATTTCTAATGAAATATGCCTCTAGGCCGCACTGGATAAGCGCCAGGCGCTCTCTTTTTTGAAAAATTTCGGCTGTTGGGTGCGGTGTTGCCGCACCCAACGCAGGCCAAGCCCCAGCCTACAGCTCGACGGTGCAGCCGTGCTCGGGCACTTGGGCTTGCCAGTGCAGCTCGTGCGAGATGCGTTGTCGCAACTGGTCTGATGCACTCATTTCGCCATGCACGACAAACACCCGGTCGGGTGCGTGCTCCATGCTGCGCAGCCAGGCGATGAGCTGGTGGCTGTCGGCATGGGCGGAGGCGGAGTTGAGCTTGACCACTTCCGCCCGTACGGCAACGTCTTGCCCGTGAATGCGTATGGATCGCTCGCCGTCGGCGAGGCGTGCGCCACGGGTTCCGGGGGCCTGGTGGCCTGTCAGGATGATCATGTTGCGGTGGTCGCCAGAGTGCAGCGCCAGGTGGTGCAGCACACGGCCGCCCGTGGCCATGCCGCTGGCTGCCAGGATGACCATGGGGCCATGCAAGCGCGCCAAGCCTTTGGATTGTTCTGGGGTTTGCACCATCGTCGCGCCATGCTCCAGTGCGTTCACTTCCCGGGCATTGAGGCGGTGTTCGCCCAGGTGGTGCTGGTACAGCCCCGTGGTGCTGACGGCCATGGGGCTGTCGAGAAACACCTTGAGTGAGGCTGGAATTACGCCCTGCGCTTTAAGTAAGCCGATGGCATGCAGCACCACCTGCGCGCGCCCCACGGCAAACACCGGCACCACGGCCACGCCCCCGCGTGCAGCCAGACGCGCCAGCGCGGGGCCGAGTTCGCTCAACAGGTCTTCGGCCGGGTGTTCCCGGTCGCCGTAGGTGGATTCCACCAGCACCGTGTCGGCCTTGGGCGGCGCGTCGGGCGGGTTCATCAGCATGTCATCGGGCCGCCCCAGGTCGCCCGAGAACAGAATCCGGCGCCCGCCCACTTCCAGCAGCACGCTGGCCGCGCCCAGGATGTGCCCGGCGTTCGAAAACGTGGCGTACCAGCCGGGCAGGGGCTCAAAGCGCTGGTGCAGGCCATGGGGCTTGAATTGCTTGAGGCAGTGCAGGGCATCCAGCCGGGTGTACAGCGGCAGCGCAGGGCTGTGGCTGCTGAGTTTGTGGCGGTTCAGGAAGGCCGCGTCTTCTTCTTGCAGGTGGCCGCTGTCAGGCAGCAGGATGGCGCACAGGTCGCGGGTGCCCCGCGTGGCATGGATGTCGCGGTGGTAGCCGTCGCGGGCGAGCAGGGGCAGGTAGCCGCTGTGGTCCAGGTGGGCGTGGGTGAGAACCACCGAGTCGATCTCGTGGGGCGACAAGGGCAGTGGCTGCCAGTTGCGCAGGCGCAGTTGCTTGTAGCCCTGGAATAGCCCGCAATCCATCAGCATGCTTTTGCCGTTGTGGCGCACCAGGTACTTCGACCCGGTCACGGTGCCGGATCCGCCCAGAAAGGTGATGCTCACGCTCATGTGTGTTTCTCCCGTTGCTGCAAGCCTCCATGGTATGCGCTGCGTCGATGGCTCTCAGCGGGGCCGCTGCTCAGTCCTTGGGGAGTCTTGATGGTCATCAACGATGGGACTTGGGATTGGCGGTTCGTTCTTGCGGGCGATGCATGAAAAAAAAGACCCGGCGTAAACCGGGTCGCTTTTTGTGGAGGCTACAGCGCTGCCGCCTGGCTGTGCGCTGGTGCAGCGCACAGAAACCGATCAGCTGAACAAGTTCTTCAGGCGATCCGTCCAGCTCTCGCCGCTGGGCGAATGGCGGGAGCCGCCTTTTTTCAGGGACTCTTCCAATTCGCGCAACAGCTTGCGCTGGTGCTCGGTGAGCTTGACCGGCGTCTCCACCGCAATGTGGCAGTACAGGTCGCCAGGGTAGCTGGAGCGCACGCCCTTGATGCCCTTGCCGCGCAGGCGGAACTGCTTGCCAGCCTGCGTGCCTTCAGGGATATCAATGGCCGCCTTGCCCGCCAGCGTGGGCACTTCGATCTCGCCGCCCAGGGCCGCCGTGATGAAGCTCACCGGCACCTGGCAGTGCAGGTCATCGCCATCGCGCTCGAAGATGTCGTGCTTCTTGATGCGGATTTCGATGTACAGGTCGCCCGGTGGGCCGCCGTTGGTGCCTGGCTCGCCGTTGCCGGTGCTGCGGATGCGCATGCCATCGTCGATGCCCGCAGGAATCTTCACTTCCAGCGTCTTCTGCTTCTTGATCTTGCCCTGGCCATGGCACGCGGTGCAAGGCTCAGGAATGATCTTGCCCGTGCCGCGGCAGTGCGGGCAGGTTTGCTGCACGCTGAAGAAGCCCTGGCGCATCTGCACGGTGCCAGAGCCCTGGCAGGTGCCGCAGGTCTTGGCGCTGGTGCCTGGCTTGGCACCGCTGCCGTGGCAGGTGTCGCACGAATCCCAGGACGGGATACGGATTTGCGCATCCTTGCCGCGTGCTGCTTCTTCCAGCGTGATCTCCATGGCGTAGCTGAGATCGCTGCCACGGTACACCTGGCGGCCACCCGCGCCACGGCGTCCGCCCTGCTGGCCGAACATGTCGCCGAAGATGTCGCCAAACGCCTCGGCAAAGCCGCCAAACCCTTCTGCCCCACCACCGGGGCCGCGCATGTTGGGGTCTACCCCCGCGTGGCCGTATTGGTCGTAGGCGGCCCGCTTTTGCGGGTCGGAGAGCATCTCGTAGGCCTCTTTGGCCTCCTTGAATTTCTCCTCGGCGGGCTTGGCTGCATCACCCTGGTTGCGGTCGGGGTGGTGCTTCATCGCCAGCTTGCGATAAGCCTTCTTGATTTCTTCGTCCGAAGCGTTTTTGGCAACGCCCAGGACTTCGTAAAAGTCTCTTTTCGACATGGTGATCTCTGGCCCGGTTGGAACAGGAACGCCGCGCAAGCCTGGGAGCCTGTGTGTGCAAGCTCTTTCGGCCCCGCGCGGCGGCTGGGGTCAACGCGAGGGGCGATTAGCCCTTCTTGACTTCCTTGACCTCTGCGTCGACCACGTTGTCGTCGTCAGCGGGCTTGGCCGAGGCACCGGCCGAAGCGCTTGCGCCTTCTGCACCACCTGCTGCCTGGGCTGCTTGCGCGGCCTGCGACTCGGCGTACATCTTCTCGCCCAGCTTCTGGCTGGCAGCCATCAGCGCGGTCGTCTTTTCGTCGATGGCAGCCTTGTCTTCACCCTTCAGGGCCTCTTCCAGGTCCTTCACGGCAGCGGTGATGGCATCCTTTTCAGCGGCCTCGAGCTTGTCGCCATGCTCGGCCAGGCTCTTGTTCACGCTGTGGACAGCGGCTTCACCCTGGTTGCGGGCCTGGACCAGTTCCAGCTTCTTGTGGTCTTCGGCCGCGTTCAGTTCGGCGTCCTTGACCATGCGCTGGATCTCTTCTTCCGACAGGCCCGAGTTCGCCTTGATGGTGATCTTGTTTTCCTTGCCGGTGCCCTTGTCCTTGGCGCCGACATGCAGGATGCCGTTGGCGTCGATGTCGAACGACACTTCGATCTGTGGAACACCACGGGCTGCCGGTGGAATGCCTTCCAGGTTGAACTCGCCCAGCAGCTTGTTGCCCGAAGCCATTTCACGCTCACCCTGGTAGACCTTGATGGTCACGGCGGGCTGGTTGTCGTCGGCCGTCGAGAAGGTCTGTGCGAACTTCGTCGGGATGGTCGTGTTCTTGGTGATCATCTTGGTCATGACGCCGCCCAGGGTTTCGATGCCCAGGGACAGGGGAGTCACGTCCAGCAGCAGCACGTCCTTGCGGTCGCCCGACAGCACTTGGCCCTGAATGGCGGCGCCCACGGCCACGGCTTCGTCAGGGTTGACGTCCTTGCGGGGCTCCTTGCCGAAGAATTCCTTGACCTTCTCTTGCACCTTGGGCATACGGGTCATGCCACCGACCAAGATCACGTCGTTGATGTCCGACACGCTGATCCCGGCATCCTTGATGGCCGTGCGGCAAGGCGCAATGGTGCGCTCGATCAGCTCTTCCACCAGGGCTTCCAGCTTGGCGCGGGTCAGCTTCACGTTCAGGTGCTTGGGGCCTGAGGCGTCAGCGGTGATGTAGGGCAGGTTGATGTCGGTCGATGCGGAGTTCGACAGCTCGATCTTGGCCTTTTCAGCGGCTTCCTTCAGGCGTTGCAGGGCCAGCACGTCCTTGGACAGGTCAACGCCTTGTTCTTTCTTGAACTCGCCAATGATGTAGTCGATGATGCGCTGGTCGAAGTCTTCGCCGCCCAGGAAGGTGTCGCCGTTGGTCGACAGCACTTCGAACTGCTTTTCGCCATCCACATCGGCGATTTCAATGATGGACACGTCAAATGTGCCGCCGCCCAGGTCATACACGGCAATCTTGCGGTCGCCCTTTTCCTGCTTGTCCAGGCCAAAGGCCAGGGCTGCGGCAGTGGGTTCGTTGATGATGCGCTTGACTTCCAGGCCGGCAATGCGGCCAGCGTCCTTGGTGGCCTGGCGTTGTGCGTCGTTGAAGTACGCAGGCACGGTGATCACGGCCTCGGTCACGGGCTCGCCCAGGTAGTCCTCGGCGGTCTTCTTCATCTTGCGCAGGATGTCGGCCGAGACTTGCTGGGGCGACAGCTTCTTGCCGCGCACTTCCACCCAGGCGTCACCGTTATCGGCGGCCACGATGGAGTAGGGCATCAGGTCGATGTCCTTTTGCACTTCTTTTTCGGTGAACTTGCGGCCAATCAGGCGCTTGATGGCGAACAGCGTGTTCTTGGGGTTGGTCACGGCCTGGCGCTTGGCCGATGCGCCGACGAGGATCTCGCCGTCTTCCTGGTAGGCGACGATGGAAGGCGTGGTGCGTGCACCTTCGCTGTTTTCGATCACGCGGGTGGTGTTGCCCTCCATGATGGCGACGCAGCTGTTGGTGGTGCCCAGGTCAATGCCGATGATTTTTCCCATGATTTTTCTCCGAATGCTTGAATAGTTTGGATGGCTAGTAACTTGTGGATAACTTGCGTTAGTTCAAGTCGTCCCTCTCGATTTACCTTGAAAAATTTATTTGGGGGCGCTGACAGTGACCAGTGCAGGGCGCAGCACACGCTCCGCAATCACATACCCCTTTTGCAGCACAGTCACGATGGTGTTGGGCTCTTGCTCAGAAGGCACGACGCTGATCGCCTGATGCTGGTGTGGGTCGAACTTGGAGCCCGCTGCGGGATTGATGGCCAGCACCTTGTTGCGTTCCAGAGCTGAGGTGAGCTGGCGCAGGGTCGCGTCTGCTCCTTCGCGAAGTTGCTGGGGCGTGGCTTCCTTGATGGCCAAGGCTGCATCCAGGCTGTCTGCCACGGGCAGAAGGCTTTCGGCAAAGCTCTCGATCCCGAACTTGCGGGCTTTGGCTACTTCGTCTTCGGCGCGGCGGCGGGCGTTTTCCGCCTCTGCCTTGGCGCGCAGGAACTGGTCTGCCAATTCAGCACTCTTGGCCTTGAGCTCAGCCAACTCGCCTTGCAGGCGCGCCAGCTCGTCGGAGGCATTGGCGGCCATGGCGGCTTCCACTTCCTCGGGGGACGGGGCGGCTGATGAAGATGTGTTCTGGCTGTTGTCGGACATGTCGTAGTCTTTGTAAATAAAACAGTACGCGCGAGAGCTTGGGGGCTTTCGCTGAATTTCAAGTCGTGGGGGCAAAAGAACCTTGGTTTGGCCCTTGGAGCGGCTGTTTTTCCAGGCGCTTGCCCAGTATGGGAAAGGCAAAAACCAGCCAGAGTGTACAAGTGTGCTGCCAAAGGCTATAATTTCCGGCTTTGCCTTGCCACACCGCACAATCTCGAAAAGATTGGGACGCAGCGGGCGGCTTCATCCAAAAGGAGTATGCATGCGTCATTACGAAATCATTTTGTTGATCCATCCGGATCAAAGCGAACAAGTTCCAGCCATGCTGGAGCGCTACAAGGGCATGATCACCGCCGGCGGCGGTAAGGTGCACCGCGTGGAAGACTGGGGCCGTCGTCAACTGGCATACCTGATCAACAAGCTGGCCAAGGCCCACTACCTGTGCGTGAACATCGAAGCCGACCAAGCTGTGATGGCTGAGCTGGAGCATGCCTTCAAGTTCAACGACGCCGTGCTGCGCCACCTGACTGTCAAGAAGAAGAAGGCTGAAACCGGCCCATCTTCCATGATGAAGACTGTTGAGCGCGAAGAAGCCCGCAAGGCCAGCCAAGCCGAGTACGCAGCGGCTGGCGAGCGCTGATCCATCCACTTTGGAGTGGAGAACCGCGTCGTCTTGACAGCATGCATCGCAGAGGCTGAGTCCCTGCGCTACACCCCCGCCGGTTTGCCTGCCATCAACCTGCGGCTCGAACACGAGTCGCAACAGACAGAAGCAGGTCACCCCCGGGCTGTCAAGGCTGCCATCAAGGCCGTTGCCTTTGGTGCAATGGCCGAGCGGCTGGCGAGGCAGAACATCGGAAGTCTCTGGACTTTTTCAGGTTTTCTGGCCACCCCGCGCAACGGCAAAAACGCAGTGCTCCACATCCAGGATATTCAACAAAATTAATTTTCAAGGGGTCCGCAATGGCCACGTTCAAGAAGTTCAATAAAGACAAGCGCCCAAAGCGCAACACCCAGTCCCTGCTGTTCAAGCGCAAGCGTTTCTGCCGCTTCACAGTGACCGGTGTGGAAGAGATCGACTACAAGGATGTCGATACCCTGCGTGATTTCATCGCCGAAAACGGCAAGATCATTCCCGCGCGCCTGACCGGCACGCGCGCCATCTACCAGCGTCAGCTGAACACCGCCATCAAGCGCGCTCGCTTCCTGGCCCTGGTGCCTTACAGCGACCAGCACAAGATCTAAGGAGCACAACCCATGCAAATCATTCTGCTCGACAAGGTTGTGAACCTCGGCAACCTCGGCGAAATCGTCAAGGTGAAAGACGGCTACGCCCGTAACTTCCTGATTCCTTCGGGCCGTGCTCGTCGCGCCACCGAAGCTGCCAAGGCAGAGTTCGAAGCCAAGCGCGCTGAACTCGAAAAAGCTGCTGCCGCCAAGCTGGCAGAAGCCCAAGCCCAAGGCGAAAAGCTGGCTGGCACCACCATCAAGCTGACACAAAAAGCTGGTGTGGACGGCCGTCTGTTTGGTTCTGTGACCAACCATGACATCGCTGAAGAGCTGAACAAGCAAGGCTACAAGGTTGCCAAGTCTCAGATCCGCCTGCCCAACGGCCCTATCAAGGTCGTGAGCGAAAGCACTGTGAGCGTTGCTCTGCACACCGACGTGGTGGTGGAAGTGACGGTTTCGGTCTACGGCGAAACTGCCTGATCTTCTTCAGGCAATCCAAGCAAAGCCGCCCTCGGGCGGCTTTTGTCATTGGGTCGGCCTGATTTGTACAGGATTGCCCACCTGCAGTCCACAGATTGCCCACAGGCTTATCCCCGCAGGTAATGTGCCTGTGAGAGGAATAGCATCCAGACATCGTTCGGAGAATTTCCTATGTCCGCAGTCTTTCCTCCCCTAGATGACCAAGGCTTTGCTGTACCCAATGTTCAGGACAGTGAGGTGGCTCGTTTGCGCATTCCGCCCCATTCGGTGGAAGCTGAGTCCAGTGTGCTGGGTGGGTTGCTGCTCGACAACAATGCCTGGGACCGCGTGGGAGATTTGCTGACCGAAAGCAACTTCTATCGCCATGAACATCAACTGATCTTCACCGCGATTGCGAGCCTGGTGAATGCCAGCAAGCCCGCCGATGTGATCACGGTGTTTGAACACCTGCGCAGCCTGGGCAAGGCGGAAGAGGTGGGAGGGCTGGCGTACCTGAATAATCTGGCGCAGTACGTCCCCAGTGCCAGCAACATCCGTCGCTATGCCGAAATCGTGCGGGAGCGATCCATCCTGCGCAAGCTGGTCACCGCCAGCGATGAGATTTCCACGAACGCGTTTGATCCGCAGGGCAAGACCGTCGAGCGCATCCTGGATGAAGCGGAAGCCAAGATCTTCGCCATTGGCGAGGAAGGCTCGCGCAACAAGCAGGGGTTTCAGTCGCTCGATACGCTGGTGATTGACCTGCTCGACAAAGTGCAGGAGATGGCTGACAACCCGGCGGACGTGACGGGGGTGCCCACAGGCTTTGCTGATCTGGACCGGATGACTTCGGGGCTGCAGGCGGGCGACATGATCGTGTTGGCGGCTCGCCCTTCGATGGGGAAGACCTCGTTCGCGGTGAACATTGCCGAGCACGTGGCGCTCAACGAAGGCCTGCCTGTCGCCATCTTCTCCATGGAAATGGGCGCTGCTCAATTGGCCGTGCGTATCGTGGGTTCGATTGGACGTGTGAACCAGGGCAACTTGCGAACCGGCAAGCTCACAGACGACGAGTGGCCGCGCTTGACCGAGGCGATTGAAAAGCTGCGTACGGTCTCGCTGCACATCGATGAAACCCCTGGCCTCACGCCAGGCGAATTGCGCGCCAACGCTAGGCGCTTGGCGCGCCAATGCGGCAAGCTCGGGCTCATCGTGGTGGACTACCTGCAGCTCATGAGCGGCTCGGGCGCGGGCAGCGCCGACAACCGTGCGACCGAACTGGGGGAAATCTCCCGGGGTTTGAAGATGCTGGCCAAGGAACTGCAATGTCCGGTGATTGCACTCTCGCAGCTCAACCGTTCGGTGGAACAGCGCACTGACAAGCGTCCAATGATGTCCGACTTGCGTGAATCGGGCGCCATTGAGCAGGACGCGGACATCATCATGTTCATCTACCGCGATGACTACTACAACAAGGACAGCAAGGAGCCGAACGTGGCGGAAGTCATCATCGGCAAGCAGCGTAACGGCCCCACCGGTACCGTAAAGCTGTTCTTCCAGAAGAACCAGACCCGCTTCGAGAATCTGGCCATGGGTTCGGGTGACGACTATTGATGAAAATCGCCGCTGGCGCTTGTTGAATAAGCGCTAGTAGCTATAAAAATTATAGCTAGCGGAATCGAGGTTGGGCGCGCAGCCCATTTACCTTTACTGCTTGAGCGCCCATACCAGCAGCCCCGCACAGGCGCATGCCACGATGGTAAGGGCCAAGGTCAAGCGGCGATTGTGCTGGCGCAAGTCTTCCACCGCCTGGATCACTTGGGCATTTTGCTGAGCGAGGGACTGGATCAGCGCCGCCCCGTCCAGTTGTTCCTGCTCCAGCTGCAGCACGCGTTCACGCAAATGCTGCAGCTGTACATCGGTAGGCAGGGCGGCTTCCGTCCCGGCGTCTGCGATAGAGCCTGATGCCGTCGCCTCTGCTTTGCCCTTGCGGGTGGCGCCCAGCAGCTTTTTGGCGGCTTGCAGAATCTGGGGGGTGGCCTCAATGACATCGCCCCAGGGCACCAGTTTGAGTGCAGTCACCCAGCCGACCATGGTCAAAGCACCTCGCTGGCGAAGTCTGCCAGGCGCGAACGTTCGCCGCGTGCGAGCGTAATGTGCCCGCTGTGAGGCCAGCCTTTGAAGCGGTCCACCGCATAGGTCAGGCCCGAGGAGCCCTCGGTAAGGTACGGGGTGTCGATTTGCGCCAGGTTACCCATGCAGATGATCTTGGTGCCAGGGCCTGCGCGGGTGATGAGCGTCTTCATCTGCTTGGGCGTCAGGTTCTGTGCCTCGTCGATGATCACGTACTTGTTCAGGAACGTGCGCCCGCGCATGAAGTTCATGCTCTTGATCTTGATGCGGCTGCGGATCAGTTCGTTGGTGGCGGCGCGTCCCCATTCGCCTGCATTGCCGCCGTCTCCCTTGGCCAAGAACTCCAGGTTGTCGTCCAGCGCACCCATCCAGGGGCCCATCTTTTCTTCTTCGGTGCCTGGCAAGAAGCCAATATCCTCTCCCACGCTCACGGTGGCGCGGGTCATGATGATCTCTGTGTAGCGGCGGTCGTCCAGCACCTGGGTCAGTCCTGCAGCCAGGGCCAGCAGCGTCTTGCCGGTGCCGGCGGTGCCGGTCAGCGTCACGAAGTCGATCTCAGGATCCATGAGCAGGTTCATCGCAAAGTTCTGCTCGCGGTTGCGGGTGGTCACGCCCCACACGGCATTCTTGGCGGAGCCGAAGTCCTTGAGGGTTTGCAGCACAGCGGTTTTTTCGCGGATCTCGCTCACCCGGGCGAACAGGCTGGGCTCGCCAGGTGCCTCAAAGTACACAAACTGATTGATCATCAGTTGCGGCACGATCGGGCCACCGATGCGGTAGTACGTGTGTGCACCGCTTTGCCAGCTTTCGACGTTCTTGCCGCTCTTGGACCAGAAGTCTTGCGGCAGCGCGAGCACGCCCGCATACAGCAGGTCGCCATCGTCCAGGGTCTTGTCGTTCTGGTAGTCCTCAGCGTTCAGCCCCAACGCACGCGCCTTGACGCGCATGTTGATGTCTTTGGAAACCAGTACCACTTCGCGCGGTGCGTGCTCTTTGGACAAAGCCGCCACAACGCCCAGAATCTGGTTGTCGGCCTTGCCAGCTGGGAGGCTGGTGGGCAGGCTGTAGTCCAGCGGTGCGGTCTGGAAGTACAGGCATCCACCGGCGGCACGCTGCCCTGTGGAATCCAGCTTGAGCCCGCGTCCGATGTCCGCCCCCTCGACTCCCGCGAGCGCATCCAGTGTCCGGCTGGTCTGGCGGCCATTGCGCGCCACTTCGGTCATGCCCTTCTTGTGGGCATCCAGCTCTTCCAGCACGATCATCGGCAGGAAGATGTCGTGCTCTTCAAAGCGGAACAGGCTGGTGGGATCGTGCAGAAGGACGTTGGTGTCGAGCACAAACAGCTTGGCTGGGCCTTGCGTTTTTTTGCTGCGTGGCAGGCTCTTGCCCTGGCTGCCCTGGCTGCCGTTGCTTGCGGTCACTGGGGTATTGCTGATGGTTTTCTTCGCAGCAGCCTGGCGCGTAGAAGTCGTAGATTTGGGCGTCGCCACGGCAGGGGCTGCGGCCTTGGTGGCAGCCTCCGCAGTGTTGTGCGTGCGTCGGCGCACCGGTGCAGCAGCAGTGGGCGCCTCCGGTGCAATGGTCTCATTGACTTCTTCAGGCTCTGCAGCGACTGTGCGAGAGCTTGCGCGGGCCGGATTTACCTTGTTTTCATAGGCTTCGGGCGAGAGACGGGCGGCGCGGCGGCCAGGGGCGGGTGGCAATGGCATGGTGTGCGAAGGCCTCAAGCAAAAGTGTTCAGAAAGCAAAAAGCCGCCTGGAGGCCAAGGCGGCTTTTTAGGAGGGAATGGGGCGTTGCAAGGTGCAAAGGCATCAACCCATTATGCCCATCTCGTGTGACGGAGCGCTGTGCGCGCCAGCACTCCGTAGGGTGTTGCCAATACAAGTGCCGATCAGGCAGCTTTTTTGAGGGCCTTGATGGATTTCACGGCCTTGAGCACTTCGTCCACATGCCCGGGCACTTTCAGGCCGCGCCACTCTTGCAGCAGCAGGCCATCAGGGCCGATGAGGAAGGTGCTGCGCTCAATGCCCTTGACCTTCTTGCCGTACATGATTTTGTTCTTGACCACGCCGAACATGTGGCACATTTTTTCTTCGGTGTCTGCGATCAGTTCGAAGGGCAATTCCAGCTTTTCCTTGAAGTCGTCGTGGGACTTCATGTTGTCGCGAGAAACGCCAAATACTGCAGCGCCAGCCTTGGCAAAATCTTTGTACTTGTCGCGGAACTGCATGGCTTCAGTGGTGCAGCCGGGCGTGTTGTCCTTGGGATAGAAGTACAGAATCAGAATCTGGCCCGTGTGGGAGGTGTTAGAGACTTTGATCCCGCCGGTCGCGTTGGCTTCAAATTCAGGGAGGGGTTTGTTGACAACGATCGCCATATCACTTCAATCTCTCAGGATGTAGTCGTTGATAAGCCGGGGGAGCGGGTGTGTTATTGTTTTTGGTGGTGCCCCCGACCGCAACCCGCGATTTTACTCTGAAAATGCTACAAGACCAAATGCAAGGCCTGTATGTATGCACAGGTCTTCATACATTGGTCATCTCGTTGTGCTGGGTTTGGCTGATCGCAGGCGCCCTGCTCAGGCGCCGGTTTCAAGAATAAGTGCCGCCACTACATTGCGGCCCTCGCCGGCCAGGATGTTGTAGGTTCTGCATGCGGCTGCGGTATCCATCGTCTCCAACCCCAGCCTTCTCGCCATCAGAGGCTGCAGCCATGCGGGGTTGGGAAACCGGTTGCGGTTGCCACTTCCGAAGATGATCAGTTCGGTGTCGAGTGTGGCCAAGTGTTCGAAGTGAGCGGGTGTCAACTCTTCAAAGCGCGAGCAGTTCCACGGCTGCAGGAGCCCCCTCGAGCCCACGATCAGGCTCTGGGTGTGCTTTTCGCCATCCACGCCAATCCAGCCGGGGCCATATCCGTGGATGGTTTGGGCGTCGGAACGGTCGGGCTGGAATTTCATGGTGTGCCTGAGTGCGAGGTGCGTCGTGTGCCTTGGCTGGCGGGACACCTGGGGAGTGGGTGGGTTCTGAACTGTGGTCAAATTATAGGTTTCGCCAAGGCACGCCGTGCCTGGGTTGGCCTTTGTCCCCGTCATTCCCGCCCGCCATGAAAACCGTTCATAAATCCGCCAAGCTTGCCAATGTTTGTTACGACATCCGGGGTCCCATCATGGACGCGGCCAAGCAGATGGAGGAAGACGGTCACAAGATCATCAAGCTCAATATTGGCAATCTGGCGGTCTTTGGTTTTGATGCCCCCGAGGAAATCCAGCAGGACATGATCCGCAACCTGCCCAACTCGGCGGGCTATTCGGACAGCAAGGGGATTTTTGCCGCGCGCAAAGCCGTGATGCATGAAACCCAAAAGCAGGGCATCAAGGGTGTCACGCTGGATGACATCTACCTGGGCAATGGGGCCAGCGAACTGATTGTGATGGCCACCAACGCCTTGCTGGACAACGGCGACGAATTGCTCCTGCCTTCGCCCGACTATCCGCTGTGGACGGCGGCCGCCAGCCTGTCGGGGGGCACCCCGGTGCACTACTTGTGCGATGAGGCCAATGGCTGGATGCCGGATCTGGACGACATCCGCGCCAAGGTGACGCCCCGCACCAAGGGCATTGTGGTCATCAACCCCAACAACCCCACCGGTGCTTTGTACTCAGAAGAACTGCTGCGAGGCATTCTGGCCATCGCACGTGAGCATGGCCTGGTGGTGTTTGCGGACGAGGTGTACGACAAGGTGCTGTACGACGGTGCCAAGCACACCGCGCTGGGCTCGCTCAGTGAAGACGTGCTCACGCTCACCTTCAATTCGCTGTCGAAAAGCTACCGCTCGTGCGGCTACCGCGCTGGCTGGCTGGTCGTCTCCGGCGACAAGAAACCTGCCAAGGACTACATCGACGGTTTGAACATGCTGTCGAACATGCGCCTGTGCGCCAACGTGCCGGGGCAGTGGGCCATCCAGACTGCGCTGGGCGGTTACCAAAGCATCAACGACCTGGTGTGCGAAGGCGGTCGCCTGCGCAAGCAGCGCGATCTGGCGTATGAGCTGATCACTGCCATCCCGGGCGTTACCTGCGTGAAGCCGCGCGCCGCGCTGTACATGTTCCCCCGCCTCGATCCTGCGGTGTATCCGATCAAGGACGACCAGCAGTTTTTCCTGGAGCTGTTGCAGGAGACCAAGGTCATGCTGGTGCAGGGCACCGGCTTCAACTGGGGCGCGCCAGACCACTTCCGCATCGTGTTTCTGCCCCATGAGGACGATCTGCGTGAGGCCATTGGCCGCGTGGCCAAGTTCCTGGAACAGTACCGCAAGCGCAGCCAATTGGCCGCTGCGTAATGTGAACGGGCCGCAGACGGGCCCGCGGGAACGCGTGACCATGGCGCTGATGAAGAGCGCCGAGTGAATTACCGATTAAGAGCAAAAAAGTTATGACCATGAAACCCATCCAAGTAGGCCTGCTGGGCATCGGCACCGTCGGCAGCGGCGTGTTCAACGTATTGCAACGCAACCAGGACGAAATCAGCCGCCGCGCTGGCCGGGGCATTGAGATTGCCATGGTGGCTGATCTGGATGTGGAGCGCGCCAAGAGCGTGGTGGGTTCGAAGGTTCATGTGGTCAACGACGCCCGTGCTGTCATTGCTAATCCTGACATCGACATCGTGATCGAGCTGATCGGCGGCTATGGCGTGGCCAAGGCGCTGGTGCTGGAGGCAATCGCCGCCGGCAAGCATGTGGTCACTGCCAACAAGGCCTTGCTGGCCGTGCACGGCACTGAGATTTTTGCTGCGGCATCTGCCAAGGGCGTGATGGTGGCGTTTGAAGCTGCCGTGGCTGGTGGCATTCCCATCATCAAGGCGCTGCGCGAAGGTCTTACGGCCAACCGCATCCAGTGGATTGCCGGCATCATCAACGGCACCACCAACTTCATCCTGTCCGAGATGCGCGACAAGGGCCTGGACTTTGACGTGGTGCTCAAGGAAGCCCAGCGCCTCGGCTACGCCGAGGCCGACCCGACCTTCGACATCGAAGGCGTGGACGCCGCGCACAAGGCCACCATCATGTCGGCCATCGCTTTCGGCATTCCGGTGCAGTTCTACAAGGCCTATGTGGAAGGCATCACCAAACTGGGTGCGGCCGACATCAAGTACGCCGAGCAACTGGGCTACCGCATCAAGCTGCTGGGCATCACCAAGCGTGCCGAAAAGGGCATTGAGCTGCGCGTGCACCCCAGCCTGGTGCCTTCCAAGCGCCTGATTGCCAATGTGGAAGGCGCGATGAACGCCGTGGTGGTGCAGGGCGACGCCGTGGGCACCACGCTGTACTACGGCAAGGGTGCGGGCTCTGAGCCCACCGCCAGCGCCGTGATCGCCGACCTGGTGGACATTGCCCGCCTGCACACCGCCGACCCTGAGCACCGCGTGCCGCACCTGGCCTTCCAGCCCCACACACTGACCGATGCCATGGGCGCCCTGCCCGTGCTGCCCATGAGCGAAGTGGTGACCAGCTACTACCTGCGCCTGCGCGTGGCCGATCAGGCGGGCGTGCTGGCCAAGGTGACGGGTCTGCTGGCCGAAGCCGGTGTCAGCATCGACGCCGTGCTGCAGCGCGAGGCCGATGAAGTGGGCGGCGAAGGCTCCACCCAGACGGACCTGATCATCCTCACGCACGACACCCGCGAAGGCACCATGGATGCCGTCATCGCCCAGATGCAGGCGCTGCCCACCGTGCTGGCCCCCATCACCCGCATCCGCAAGGAAGAGCTGAACTGATCCCACCCCGTGGCAAGGCCGCGCACAGCGGCTGACCCGCGGGCATTGACGGCAATCTCCATGCGCACCCGCCATGCCCACCCTGGTTGCAGTTCTCACCTTGGTCGCTTTGCTCAAGCTGTCCAACGTGGACATGCCGCGCTGGCATCTGGCCTTCTGGTTCGGTGTGTTGGTGGGGGCGGCGCTCATGGGGCACATGCCCCGGCTGCACGCGGTGTGGCATGGCCTGCTGAGCTTTGTGCAGGCCTGGGTGTACTTTGTGTTGCTGGACCGCACCGACAACCGCCTGGACCGCGTGTGGCACTGGCTCATCCTCATCGGGGGCTTCGGTCTCATCATCATGGCGCGCATGCTCATCGACATCCGCGCCTACGGCATCAGTTTTTGAACCCTCACGGGACCCTCTCATGAAATACCTCAGCACGCGCGGCCACGCAGACCGCAAACAGTTCTGCGACATCCTGCTCGAAGGCCTGGCGCCCGATGGCGGTCTGTACTTGCCCGAGCACTACCCGCAGGTGGACGACGCCATGCTCACGCGCCTGCGCAAGGCGTACCATGAACAAGGCTACGCCGAGCTGGCCTTCCAGATCCTGTCGCTGTACATCGACGACATTCCGGCGGCCGACCTGAAAGCCCTGTGCGCCAAGACTTATACCGCCGAGGTGTTTGGCACCGGCGAGATCGTGCCCCTGCGCCACCTCGAAAACAGCCTGTGGCTCGAAGCCCTGTCCAACGGCCCCACGCTGGCCTTCAAGGACATGGCCATGCAGCTCTTGGGCAACCTGTTCGAATACGAACTGGGCCGCCGTGGTGCCGAGCTGAACATCCTGGGCGCCACCAGTGGCGATACCGGCAGCGCGGCCGAATACGCCATGCGCGGCAAGAAGGGCATTCGCGTGTTCATGACCAGCCCGCACGGCCGCATGAGCCCCTTCCAGCAGGCGCAAATGTTCAGCCTGCAGGACGAGAACATCCACAACATCGCCATCGAAGGCGTGTTCGACGATTGCCAGGACATCGTCAAGGCCGTCTCCAACGACCTGGAGTTCAAGCGCAAGTACAAGATCGGCACCGTCAACTCCATCAACTGGGCGCGCCTCTTGGCGCAGGTGGTGTACTACTTTGCGGGCTACATCCAGGCCACCGAGACCAACGACCAGAAGGTCAGCTTCACCGTGCCCTCGGGCAACTTTGGCAACGTCTGCGCAGGCCATGTGGCGCGCATGATGGGCTTGCCCATTGCCAAGCTGGTGGTGGCCACGAACGAGAACGACGTGCTCGACGAGTTCTTCCGCACCGGCGTGTACCGCGTGCGCGGCAGTGCCGACACGCACGAAACCTCCAGCCCGTCCATGGACATCAGCAAGGCCAGCAACTTCGAGCGCTTTGTGTTCGACCTGCTCGGCCGCGACGGTGCCAAGACCAAGGCGCTGTTTGGCGATGCGCTGTCGCAATCGGGCCAGTTCGACCTGAGCCAGGACCCCCGCTTTGCCGACGCCGCCGCCAAATACGGCTTTGAAAGCGGCAAGAGCACCCACGCGGATCGCCTCGCCACCATCAAGGACAACTACCAGCGCCACGGCGTCACCATCGACACCCACACCGCCGACGGCGTGAAGGTGGCGCTGGAACACCACAGCGACGCGAGCGTGCCCATGATCGTGCTGGAGACGGCGCTGCCCATCAAGTTCGCGGCCACCATCGAGGAAGCCCTGGGCCATTCGCCCGAGCGGCCCGCGAAGTTTGAAGGCATTGAAGCCCTGCCCAAGCGCGTGCAGGTGATGCCCGCTGATGTCACCCTGATCAAGGCCTACATTGAGCGGCACTGCGCCCCGGCCGTGTTGGGCTGAAGGCAGTTTTTCAGAGTGCCACCGCCTTCAGCCCCAGCGGGCTGCTGGCGTGTGTGGGTAGTGATATGAGTCAAAAATGCCCCTGGCGCTTACTGGATAAGCGCTAGCAGCTATAAATAGCATAGCGGTGTCTGTTTGCGTTGCGGTGCCACTGGTTGCCCGCACGGACAGGTGCCCACCAAGGAGCATGGGATGAAGGTTGTAGGCTTTGCCGGGTTCTCCGGCAGTGGCAAAACCACGTTGGTAGAGCAATTGATTCCCGAGCTGCGCCTGCGCGGCCTGCGGGTGTCGGTGGTCAAGCATGCCCACCACAGCTTCGATATGGACCACCCCGGCAAGGACACCTACCGCCACCGCGAGGCCGGTGCCTTTGAGGTGGTGGCGGCGTCGGACAAGCGCCTGATGCTGGTGCGCGAGTTTGAACAGCCCGCCGTGCTCAGCGTGCACCACCTGCTGGCAGAGTTGTACCAAGGGGTGGACTGGGTGCTGGTGGAAGGCTTCAAGGAAAGCGATCTGCTCAAGATCGAAGTCTGGCGCGCGCCAGAGCCCGGCAAATCTGAGCGGCCCGTGCGCTACCCGGAAGACGGCTTTGTCGTGGCCATTGCCACCGACGCTCCTGACCAATTGCCCGAGCCCACCCTGCGGCCGGTGCTCGATTTGAACGCTCCCGCCCAAGTGGTCGATTGGATGTTGCAGAACGCCGATCGCTTTGAATACGACTGGGAAATGCACGGAGAAACCCTGCGATGAACGCCCCCCAGAAACCCCGCTCGCCCCTCAAGCCCCTGGATGAAGCACTGGCCGACCTGCTGGCCCACGCGCAGCCGCTGCCGGGGCTGGAGACTGTAGACACCTTCAACGCCGACGGGCGTGTGCTGGCGCAAGACTGCGTGTCGGCCCTGCACGTGCCGCCGCAAGACAACAGCTCGATGGACGGCTACGCCGTGCGCCTTGCCGATGTGGCCGCTGTGGGCGTGGTGCTGCCCGTGTCGCAACGCATTGCTGCGGGCAGCGCTGGCGAGCCGCTGGCTGCTGGCACGGCCGCCCGCATCTTCACCGGCGCGCCGGTGCCCGAGGGGGCTGACGCCATCCTGATGCAGGAAGACTGCGAAGCGCTGGCCGTGGCTGAAGGCCTGGGCCAGGTGCGCATCAATGCCGTGCCGGCTGCCGGGCAGTGGATTCGCCGCGCCGGCGAAGACATCACCCAGGGCGCGGTGGTGCTGCAGGCAGGCACGCGCCTGTCGCCCGCCGAGCTGGGCCTGGCCGCCAGCATTGGCATGCACCAGCTGCAGGTGGCGCGCCGCCCGCGTGTGGCCTTGTTCTCCACCGGTGATGAACTCGTTATGCCCGGTGAAGTGCCGCCCGAGCAAATGCGCCCCGGCGCGATCTACAACAGCAACCGCTTCTTCTTGCGCGCCATGCTGCTGCGCCTGGGCTGCGAGGTGACGGACTTCGGCATCGTGCCCGACCGGCGCGAGGCCACCATCGAAGCCCTGCGCCAGGCAAGTTGCGACCACGACCTGATCCTGACCAGCGGTGGCGTGAGTGTGGGCGAGGAAGACCACATCAAGCCCGCCGTGGAATCGCTGGGCCGCCTGGACTTGTGGCAAATCGCCATGAAGCCCGGCAAACCCTTCGCTTACGGCACTGTGGGCAAGGCGCATTTCATGGGCCTGCCGGGCAACCCGGTGTCCAGCTTCGTGACCTTTGCCGTGCTGGTGCGGCCCTTTGTGCTGCGGCTGCAAGGCGTGCGCGATATTGCTCCTAAAAAAATAGCTGCCACCGCCCGATTTGATTGGCCCAAGGCCGATAAACGCCGTGAATTTCTGCGGGTGCGCCAGCACCCCGATGGCGGGCTGGAGCTGTTCCACAACCAAAGCTCGGGCGTGCTCACCTCGGCGGCCTGGGGCGATGGCCTGGTGGACAACCCCGCAGGCCAGACCATTGCGGTGGGCGACACCGTGCAATACCTCGCTTTTTCGGAGCTGCTGCAATGAAGATCACCGTCCGCTACTTCGCCTCCATCCGCGAGGCCATCGGCCACGGCAGTGAGTCGGTGGACACCCCGGCCACTACTCTGGGCGCGCTGCGTGATGAACTCATCGCCCGGGGCGGCGCCCACGCCAGCAGCCTGGCCCGCGGCCGCGCGGTGCGCATGGCGCTGAACCAGAACCTGAGCGACGAAGCCGCCGCGCTGGCCGACGGTGCCGAGGTAGCTTTTTTCCCGCCCGTGACGGGCGGGTGAGGGGGGGATGCGCGGGCGGGTGCCAGTGGGTATCGTCGCAGGTTGACTCAACACCCCCGGCTACAAAGGCGGCTTGGCGGATAGATTCAGGCACTCGCGCCATGTGGTGGATCAGGCACGAACCGCATTGAACCGCTCACTGAGGGTCGTCGATGCGCTGTGCAAGGCGCCGATAAGCTCAACCCGAGCGGATATTTCAAGGTCAAAGCGGCCTGCGCAGTGGCGACCCCTCCGATCTGATTGGGCACCACCAAAGAGACGTTGCATGACATATTCCGGCGAACACGACATCCAGGTTCCGCACACCACAGCGCATCACGCCAAGTACTTTGCGTGGGAGCTGACGCGCCGTCGTGCTGCATCTGAAGAAGACCGCCTGGCCCAATCGCTTTTCGATGCCAGTGTGGACCTAAACCCCCACCAGATTGACGCAGCCCTTTTTGCCCTCAACAACCCCCTGAGCAAAGGCGTGGTGCTGGCCGACGAAGTGGGGCTGGGCAAGACCATTGAAGCCGCGCTGGTGTTGTGCCAGTTGTGGGCCGAGCGCAGGCGCCGCCTGCTGGTGATTTGCCCAGCAGCCTTGCGCAAGCAGTGGGCGCAAGAGCTGTCAGATAAATTCAACCTACCCGCAGAGGTGCTGGATGCACGCACCTGGCACCGGCTTCGTGAAGGCGGTATTTACGACCCGTTGGACCGCGACGTCATCAGCGTCATGTCCATCCACTTCGCCGCCCGCATGGAAGCCCAGTTGGCCGCCGTGCCGTGGGATGTGGTCGTCATCGACGAAGCCCACAAACTGCGCAACGCCCACCGCAAGAGCCATGAAACCGGGCAAGCGCTCAAGCGTGCATTGGGCGGCCGCAAAAAATTGCTGTTGACAGCGACACCTTTGCAAAACTCCTTGATGGAGTTGTACGGCCTTACCTCGCTCATTGACGAAGAAATCTTTGGCGACGAGCGCAGCTTTCGCTCGCAATACAGCAGTATCGATGGCGACATCCAGTCTTTGCGCCGCCGCCTGCAGCCCTTCATCAAGCGCACCCTGCGCCGCGACGTGCTGGAGTACGTGCCGTACACCCAGCGCCATGCACTCACCACGCCGTTCTCCCCCTCAGAGGAGGAAGTCCGGTTTTACGAGCTGATCTCCGCCTACCTGCAGCGCGACTTCAGCTACGGCTTCCCAACCCGACAAAAACACTTGGTCGGCCTCATCTTGCGCAAGCTGCTGGCTTCTTCCACCGAAGCCGTAGTGGCCACGCTGGATGCCATTCGCACCCGGCTGCAGCGCCTGCTCGACAAACAGACCATCGACGAAGAGTGGATTCAACAACTCATTGAAAACGAAGACCTCGACGAAGATTTGTTGGAGGAAGATGACCCGGTTGCCTCGCAAGCCGACGGCACACCGCCCGTGGACTACGCCCTGGTGCGCGAAGAGCTGGCCGAGCTGGACGAATACCTACGCCTTGCCCGCAACATCCGCGAAGACCAAAAGTCACACGCGCTGTTGTCCGCGCTGCAACAGGGCTTTGAGCGCATGGGTGCCATGGGCGCGGCCCGCAAGGCAGTCATCTTTACCGAGTCCCGCCGCACCCAAGACTACCTGGCCCGCTACTTGGAGGCCCATGGCTATGCGGGCAAAGTTACCCAGTTCAGCGGTGGCAACCAAGGCCCCGCATCCACCGGCATCTACCAGCGCTGGCTGGCCCAATACACTGGCAGTGACCGGGTGACCGGTTCCCCCGCCATTGACCGCCGCACCGCGCTCATCGACCACTTCCGCCAAGAGTCAGAAATCCTTATCGCCACCGAAGCTGCGGCCGAGGGCGTGAACCTGCAGTTCTGTTCGCTCGTCGTCAACTACGACCTGCCCTGGAACCCCCAGCGTGTGGAGCAGCGCATTGGCCGTTGCCACCGCTACGGCCAGCGGTTCGATGTAGTGGTCATCAACTTCTTGAACCAGCGCAATGCGGCTGATCAGCGCGTGCTGGAGCTGCTGCAAGACAAGTTCCACCTGTTCGACGGCGTGTTTGGCGCGTCGGACCAAGTGCTCGGCCAAATTGAGGGCGGCATCGACTTTGAAAAGCGCATTGCTGAAATTTACGACCGCTGCCGCACCCCTGCCGACATCGACGCCGCCTTTGCGCAGCTCCGCACCGAGCTGGACGCTGATATCCAAGCCCGCATGCAAGAGACCGAAAAACTCTTGCTGGAGCACTTTGACGCCGACATCCACGACCTTCTGCGCAGCCAGAAAGAGCGCGCCGAGAGCCAGCTCGACCGCGTGACCCGCTTCTTCTGGTGGCTCACGCAGTACGTGCTGGCAGGGCAGGCGCGGTTTGACACCGCAAAGCTGGGCTTCGAGCTGCAAACCCCGCCCGTAGTGCAAGCGCCCGCAGGGGTTTACCAACTCATCCGCAAGGGCGAAACCCCGCCCGAGCACGCCCGCATCTACCGCCTGACCCACCCGCTGGGCCAATACGTGCTCGACACCGGGCGCAACCTGCCAGCGCCCCTGCAAAGCCTTACCTTCCACTACGGCAGCCACAAACCCCGCATCAGCATGGTGGAGCGCCTGGTGGGTCAAAGCGGCTGGATGCAGCTCAGCCTGCTGGAGCTGGACAGCTTTCAGCACGAAGAGCACCTGGTGTTCACCGGCATGACCGACACCGGCGAAGTGCTGGATCAGGAAAGCTGCGAAAAGCTTTTCTACCTGCTGGCCACCACCACCGACCTGCAAGCCAGCCCACCCATGGAGCTGCAGGCCAATGCCCAGCGCCAGCTTGAGGCCACCCTCAGCCGCGCGTTGGAGCTCAACGACCAGTTCTTCCAGCAAGAGCGCGACAAGCTCGAAGCCTGGGCCGACGACCGCATCGCCTCTGCCGAGCAGGCCCTGAAAGACACCAAGCTCAAGCTCAAAGGCCTGAAACGCCAGGCCCGCATGGCCCTAAGCATGGAAGACGCAGAGCGCCTCCAACGAGACATTGGTAGGACCGAATCCGAGCAGCGCCGCCAGCGGCAAGAGATATTTGCTGTGGAAGACGAAATCGAAGCCCGGCGCGACGCGCTCATTGCCGCTCTGCAAAAGCGCCTGCACCGCGCCAGCCGCAACCAAAGCCTGTTTGTGCTGCGCTGGAGCGTGGTGTGACGTGTCGCCAAAACCCGAAAATATCGACACGTTTTCGCCATATGTCGATGCCGCGTACATGTACCGCACACCCCATTAGCCACGCCAGACTTGCGCCACATCCCGAATACACCTGCCAGCACCCATAAGAAGCTATGACCAACACCGCCCACCTCACCGAACTCGGCCACAGCCCCGACGCACTGGCCCAGCGCCAGGCCGACCTGCTGGCCCTGCTGCGCCAGACTGCCCCCGAAGTGTTGAGCGACAACCAAATCAATATTGAAAAACTCAAAGAGCTGCTGGGCGAAGAGCGCATAGCGCCAGCGGAGCACTACGAGCTGAACTGGGCCGGCAAAACCGAAGCCCGCCGTGAAATACAAAAAACCAGCAGCCACACCCTGCGGCCAGACGCCAACAACCCGGCCCACGCCCAGCACATGCTCATAGAGGGTGAAAACCTGGAAGTGCTGCGCGTGCTGCAAAAAAGCTACTACGGCAAGGTCAAGATGATCTACATCGACCCGCCGTACAACACGGGTAACGACAGCTTTGTGTACCCCGACGACTATTCAGAAACGCTGGACGAATACCAAAAACGCACGGGCGAGAAAAGCGCTGAAGGGTATTTGAACAAGCAAAGCCTGTGGAAGAAAAACAGCAAGGAAAGCGGCCAGTACCACAGCGCGTGGCTGAGCATGATGTACCCGCGCCTGTATTTGGCGCGAAACTTGTTGCGTGATGACGGGGTTATTTTTATTTCGATTGATGACAATGAAGCGGCGAACTTAAAAGTCTTATGTGACGAGGTGTTCGGTGAGGGAAACTTTCTCTGTCAATTTGCATGGCGTACTGACGGAAATTTCGACAATCAGGCGAAGTTTAAGCGCTGCCATGAGTACATATTGGCTTATGCAAAGAAAGAAGATTCGTTTCCCCATCCGATAACTGTCGATCCGAATACACCTAGTGACAGCAAAATTTTCCGACCAGAAATTAGAAATACGATCGTAAAGAACGGTCCCAAAAACCCAACAAGTGAGGTGACTCTACCTAAGGGATTCCCCGCGGCATTTCGAGTTGGCACGATAAAGCCGAGGCAAGATGCATGGCCGCATATTTTGGATGAGATTGTTGTGGTGGATGGACTATTAACTAGAGATGCCCGAGTTTTTAGCGGGTGGAGTTCCAAAGATCTGCTTGAGGAATTCATCTCAAATGGATGCAACACCGTTGATGATTCAAAAGGTCAGGCAACTACATTTGAAATTATTGAGTCGGGGGCTATTGAGGCGGTCAAGGTTCGTGGTTCTCCAAGTCATGTAATTTCTGTGCTGACAGGATTCGGTGGGCCGCAAAAGGCCACTGCAAGTCTTCAGGCTTTGGAAGTTCCGTTCACTGACTATCCAAAGCCCGTTGGGTTGATTAGATATCTGTCCCGTATGGTCAGTGGAGATGACTTCATTTCAATAGATTTTTTTGCTGGTAGCGGTACTACAGCAGAGTCAATCATGGAGTTGAATGCAATAGATGACGGCAACCGCCAATGCATCAGCGTGCAAATGCCCGAAGTGCTGGATGAAACCAGCGAAGCCTACAAAGCGGGTTACCGCACCATTGCCGACATTACCCGCGCCCGCATCGACAAGGTGATTGCCAAACTCAAAGCCGAGCACCCCGATAAAACCGCTGATTTGGCCTGCGCCCATTTCACGCTGGCCCCGTCCAACTTCAAGGTATGGCGTGGCGATGTGGGCAGTGCCGACGCGCTGCGCGAGCAGTTGGCCTTGTTCCAAAGCGCCGAAAAGGCCGGGCAGCCCCAAGCCACCGACGCGCAGACCGCCATGCTGACCGAGCTGTTGCTCAAGCACGGCTTGGGCGCACTGGGGGTGCATGCAGTCAGCGCACCTAAGCAGGTGGCGGGGGTGACGGTACACCGCGTGCTCATGCCAGACGACAAAGCCATGTGGCTGTGTTTTGACACGTACACCGATGCGCTGAAGGACGAAATAGTCAAAGCCCAACCCGCGCAGGTGGTGATGCTCAACTCGTGCTTTGTGGGTGACAAAGCGGATGAGCAGTTGTCCAATTTGCAGTTGGAGCTGGGTGCGCCTGGGCGGGGTATTGGCCTGACGGTGATTTGAAAGGGGCCATGATGAAGCCCATGCATGCATCCGGTGACGCCGCCCCTGCTTTGTTGAACGATGTGCGCCAGCTCATTGAGCAGGCGCGCGCGCATGTGGCCAGCGCGGCCAACAGTGCGCAGACCTTGCTGTATTGGCAGGTGGGTGAGCGCATCCGCCGTGAAGTGTTGGGCGAGGCCCGCGCCGACTATGGTGAACAGATTGTGTCGACGCTGTCGACACAATTGGTGCAGGCGTATGGCAGAGGGTTTTCTGAAAAAAGCCTTCGGCGCATGATTCAGTTCGCAGAGGTGTTTGCTGATGCACAAATTGTCGCGACACTGTCGCGAGAATTGAGCTGGAGCCATTTCATTGAAATCTTGCCGCTCAAGCAGCCGCTGGAGCGCGAGTTTTATGCCGAGATGTGCCGCATTGAGCGCTGGAGCGTGCGCACCCTGCGCGAGCGCATTGGCAGCCAGTTGTACCTGCGCTCGGCCGTTGCCAAAAAGCCAGAGGGCGTGATTGCCAAAGAGCTAAGCCACCTGCGCGAAGGCGGGCAGATAACCCCTGATTTGGTGTTTCGCGACCCCTACATGCTGGACTTTTTGGGCCTGCCCGATGGCTACAGCGAGCGCGACCTGGAGAGCGCCATCCTGCGTGAGATGGAGCGCTTTTTGCTGGAGCTGGGGGCAGGTTTTACGTTTGTGGCGCGGCAAAAGCGCATCAGCGTGGGGGCGGACGACTTTTATCTGGACTTGCTGTTCTACCACCGGCACCTGCGCCGCTTGGTGGCGGTGGAGCTGAAGCTGGAGAAGTTTTCCCCTGCGCACAAGGGGCAGATGGAGCTGTACTTGCGCTGGCTGGACCAGAACGACCGTGCCGAGGGCGAGGCTTCGCCCATTGGTTTGATTTTGTGCGCCAGCGCCGACCGCGAGCAGGTGGAGCTGATGGATTTGGACAGCGCCAACATCCGCGTGGCGCAGTACCTGCACGCCTTGCCCGATGTGCAGGTACTGCAAGCGCAGCTGCACCGCGTGGTGCAACTGGCGCGCGAGCGGCAGGCCCGGCTGGCCCCGCCCGATAACAAGGATGAGACATGACGATGAAGTTGCAATTTGCCCACCAGGACTACCAAAAGAAGGCAGTCGATGCGGTGGTGAAAGTGTTTGATGGCCAGCCACTAGCCAAAGGCGACTTTGCTCTGGCTGTGCAGCAAGGCAGCGTGGCCTATGCGGGGGACGGCAGCATTGGCAACGCGCTGAAGCTCTCGGACGAGCAACTGCTGGCCAATGTGCAGGCGGTGCAAAAGGACAATGGCTTGGAGCCATCTGCCACTTTGGCCGAGTCTCGCTCAGACAATGGCAAAGAGGTGTTTTGCCCGCTGAATTTCACCATTGAGATGGAAACCGGCACGGGCAAGACCTACAGCTTCATCAAGACGATGTATGAGCTGAACAAGGTGTACGGGTTCAAGAAGTTTGTGGTGGTGGTGCCCAGTGTGGCCATACGCGAAGGCACCATGAAGAACCTGCAGATCACCCGCAGCCACTTTGCAGCGGACTATGCCAATGTACCCTGCGTGCCGATTTTGTACGACAGTACCAAGCTGACAGACTTGCGCCACTTTGCGCAGAGCGATGCGCTGAGCGTGCTGGTCATCAACATTGACAGCTTTACCAAAGACAACAATAAGATCAACCAGAAGGGCGAAAAGGCGTTTGCGCCCATTGAATACATCCGGGCGGTGAACCCCATCGTCATCGTGGACGAACCGCAAAACTTTGAGACCGATGTACGCCGCCGCGCGCTGTTTGACTTGAACCCGCTGTGCACGCTGCGCTACTCGGCTACGCACAAGAACCCCTACAACCTGCTGTATTCGCTCAACCCCGTGCAGGCGTATGACCTGGGGCTGGTGAAGCAGATTGAGGTGGACGGCGTGCTGGCCGATGAAGACCACAACCAGGCCTTTGTGGAGCTGGTGGGCATTGAGGCTCGCCCTGCTTCTGTCAAGGTCAAGGTCATTATTGATGTGAATGGCAAGACGGGCCCCAAGCGTTCCGAGTTGACCCTGAAGCTGGGCGATGACCTGTATGCCAAGTCTAAGCAGCGCGATGTTTATGAGGACGGTTACATCCTGAACGAAATCCGGGCAGACGACGGGGAGATTGAGTTCTCTGGTGGGCGGGTGATTCGCATCCACCAAGCCCACGGGGGGCTGGCTGACGATGTGATGCGCTTCCAGATTGAGCGCACGGTGGCGGCGCACTTTTCCAAGCTCAAGAACGTGCAGCCCATTGGTGTGAAGGTGTTGAGCCTGTTTTTTATCGACAAGGTAGCCAACTACCGGGCGTATGACGAGGATGGCAATGCCACCTTGGGCAAGTTTGGTGTGTGGTTTGAAGAGGCGTTCAACAAGTACGCCAGCATGCCCAAATACCGTGGGCTCATTGCGCACAGTGCCAGCGAGGTACACAACGGCTATTTTTCGGGCGACAAGAAGGGCAAGGGTGTGAAGGCCAAAACGGTGTGGGTGGATACATCGGGCACGGTAGCCAAGGACGACAGCACCTACCAGCTCATCATGAAAGACAAAGAGCGCCTGCTGAGCGCGGATGTGCCCTTGCAGTTCATCTTCAGCCACTCGGCGCTGCGCGAGGGCTGGGACAACCCCAATGTGTTCCAGATTTGCACGCTGAACGAGACCAAGAGCGCCATGAAGAAGCGCCAGGAAATCGGGCGTGGTCTGCGCCTGTGTGTGAACAAGGATGGTGAACGTGTGCAGGACAAGCGGGTGAACGTGTTGACGGTCATACCCAACGAGAGCTACGAAGCCTTCGCCAAGGCGCTGCAGCAGGAGATTGAGGACGAAACTGGTGTGAGCTTTAGCGGGCGGGTGAAAAATGCCCGCGCCAAGGCGCGCATCAAGCGCAAAGCCTTGTCCGCCGAGGAGGAAGCGCTGTTTCAGGCCATTTGGAAAAAGATCAACTACCAGACCTCCTATAGCGTGACGCTGGATACCCCAGCGCTGATTGCGGAGTGCGTCAAAGCCCTGGGTGACTTGAAGCAATACCCCAAAGTGCGGCCGCCCAAGATACGTGCTGACAAAGCAAAGATCATCATGCGCAGCGAAGGGGTGGAGGGGCTGCACATTGGTACCGGCGACACCGACGCCAAGGTGTATGGCACCACGGTGCCTGATGTGTACGCGTACATCCAGAACCGGGTGCACCTGTCGCGGTCCAGCATCTTTGCCATTTTGGACGGCTCAGGGCGCTTGGGCGAATTGCTGGTCAACCCACAGGCATTTCTGGATACTGCCATTGCGGCCATGACCACTTGTTTGCAGGCGCTGATGGTCAAGGGCATCAAGTACAAAACTATCAACGGGCGCCAGTATGAAATGAGCCTGTTTGACGAAGAGTTGGAAACGTACTTGAGCAGCGTGTACCCGCCCGCCAATGACGACCTGACCACGCCAGTGGATAAAACCTTGTTGCAGGCTCAGCCCGTGGATGAACAAAAAGCACCTGTGGGTGATGCATTTACCTGTGTGCTGAGCGAGAGCGACACCGAAAGCCAGTTCGCCCATGACTGCACGGTGGATGAACGTGTGAAGTTCTTCTTCAAGCTGCCCAGCCGCTTCAAGGTTGCTACCCCTTTGGGCAGCTACAACCCCGATTGGGCGGTGGTGCTGGAGAACGACGAGCGGGTGTACTTCGTGGCAGAAACCAAATCCACCACCGTGCGCGCTAACCGGCGACCGGCGGAGAATCTGAAAATCGACTGCGCGCGGGAGCACTTCGCGCTGGCAAACGACTTGCAGTTCAAGGATGTGACGAGCTTGAATGAGTTGATGGGCTGATGGGCAGGCGCGCAGGGCTATTGCGCATTGAGCAAAGCCCTGTCAGTTTGTGCGCCGACCGTTGGGGCTGTTTCGACCCCGGCTCAGCGGGCTTGCAGCCAGCTCTTGAGCGGCTGGCTGGCCCAGGCCTTGGCTTCGTCCCCCACAAACATCTTGGGCGCCGATGACGCCAGGCGCTTGCGCTTTTCCTGCGCCTGGATGGACTTCTGGGCTGCGCCCATCCAGTCCGTGATCGACAACTGCTCGGCGCCTGCCTGGTTGAACAGAGCGTCGGCAAAGAAGGTGTATTCGCCGGGGTACTGGCATTTGAAAGAAGCCTTGTGCACATCGGTGGCCGTCAGCACAACGCGGTTGGGCGCGCGCAGGGGCTCCAGAAAGGCGCCGCTGTAGCAGGCAGACAGCACGACCAGCGTGGGCGTCTTGGCCAGCGGGGCCAGCGCATCGCTCAAGCCCCGGGCGGTGATGGGCGCGGCGTTTTTGCCTGCGATGTTGATGTTCAGCGTGCCGGGGTTGGAGTGGGTGGAGATCAGCAACATCACCCGGTCTTGCGGCCGGGCCACTTCGGCCATCTTGGTCATCACCAGTTCAAAGTTTTCCAGCGTGGCTTGGGGCCAGTCACTGGGCTGGTCGCGCGCGGGGTTGGCCAGCTTCAGGATGAGGGCGTTGGGGTCCATCTTTCTGGCCAGTTTTTCGGCGGCCAGCACATCGTTGCGGAAAGCCTTGGCCTGCGAGTGCAAGGCAAAGCCCGCGAAGATCAGCCGGGGTGGGGGCACGGGGGCGGGCGCTTCGGCCACAGGCGCTGGTGGCGGCGGTGCCATGGGCTCTGGTGCAGGCTCGGGGGCGGTGGCGCAGCCCGCAGCCAGCAGGGCGGCCCACAAGGCTCCAGCAGAAAGAAGGCCCCGCCGGGAGGATGCTGTGGCAGTGGAGAACATGGTGGTGGTTTTGCGAAGAATGGTGAATGGAGGCAGGGCCTGCAGGGTTGCCGGTGCGGTGGCATTCGGTTGATCTGGCCCGGCGTTGCCCTGAGCCCTGCAGGGCTGGCTGCGGTGGCCAGTGGCAGGCCGTGCGGGCTGTCGGGGCCGTATCGTACGTGACGGGCACAAGGCGCTGAGTTCCCAGTCACAGGCGTTCTTACAAGCCTTTTAGGCGTTTGAGGCATGCGGGGTAGGCGCAGCAAGCTATCAAATAAATAGCAGAAAGCAAAAAAGCCGGTGCATGCACCGGCTTCAAGGATGTGTGGCATTTGTCACAAAACCACCAACGGGAGGGAGGCGAGGGCGCATAGAACGGATGTTCTTGGCCTCGCTCACGGCTTGGATCAGGCCATGGCCCCTGCGGGTGCCAGGCCAGGCCCCGGCTGCGCCAGCCTTTGGGCATGGCGCCAGGCCCGGCGCAACACCGGGGGCGACCACGCCTCTTCGGGAATAAGCAAGAAGCGCTGCGCCCGCATCGACCGGCCCAGGGCGATCTGGCTGGTGATGACGGCCATGGGAATGGCCAGGGCCAGCGGCACCCCCACGGGCGCCAGCCACAGCAGGGCACCGCTGTCGATGGCGCCAATGCCCGCCGCCAGCAAGGCAATCACGCCGGTCATGGGGGCCAGCTGCGCCATGGCGTGGCGCCATGGAACGGCTTGCGCCTCGCGGGGCGGAGACTTCCAGTCCAGCGCAATGCCCGTCAGCGCCACCAGCACAAACAGCGAATGGGCCAGCATGCGCACAGGGGCCTGCAGCAGTGCCAGCATGCTTTCGAGTAAGGCGCTTTTCAGCAGGCTCCAGCCGCCGCCATACTGCTGCTGCTCACGCCGCATGAAGACGGCCAGCACCCCCAGCACGCGGGGCAGGAACAGCATGCTCAGCGTCCAGGCCCACAGCGCCAGCAGTTCGGTGGGCAGGATGTGCCAGTCGGTCAGCACTGGCGCGTCAGACACCCACAGGGCGGTGCCCAGCGTCATGAAGGCCAGCCACAGCGGGGCGGACAGGTAGGCCATGGCGCCCGTCACGAACATGGAGCGGTGCACGGGGTGGATGCCGGGCTCGGCCATCAGGCGTGCGTTTTGCAGGTTGCCCTGGCACCAGCGGCGGTCGCGCTGCAGTTCGGCCAGCAGGTCGGGCGGTTGCTGCTCGTAGCTGCCCACCAGGTCGGCCACCAGCCACACGTGGTAGCCCGCGCGGCGCATGAGGGCGGCTTCCACAAAGTCGTGGCTCATGATGCCGCCCGCCAGGCCCCCTTTGCCGGGGATGGGCGCGAGCGCGCAGTGCTGCATGAAGGGTTCCACGCGGATGATGGCGTTGTGCCCCCAGTAATGCGATTCACCCAGTTGCCAGTACTGCATGCCCAGCGTGAACAGGCGGCCGGTGACGCGCGAGGCGAACTGCTGCGCACGCGCGTGCAGCGTGACGTGGCCAATGGCCTGCGTAGCCGTCTGGATGATGCCTGCCGTAGGGTTGGCTTCCATGAGCTTGGCCATGGAGACGATGCAGTCGCCGCTCATCACGCTGTCTGCGTCCAGCACCACCATGTAGCGGTAGTCCTTGCCCCAGCGGCGGCAGAAGTCGGCCACATTGCCTGCCTTGCGGTGGGTGCGGCGCTTGCGCAGGCGGTAGTACACCTGCACCTGCGGCTGCTGCGGGTTGGCAGCCAGTGCCATGCGCAGGTCTTCCCAGGCGGCGCGTTCTGCGCGGGCAATGTCGCTGTCGTAGCTGTCGGACAGCACGAACACGTCAAACGTCTGCCCGTGGCCGGTGGCCGCCACCGATTCGCAGGTGGCGCGCAGCCCGGCAAACACGGTGGCCACGTCTTCGTTGCAGATGGGCATGATGATGGCGGTGCGCGCCTCGGGCGACAGTGCGTGGTCCGCCACGCTGCGGGCCGAGAGCGAATGCTTGTCGCCGCGCAGCATGACCCAAAAACCCATCATCCCGGTCATGAAGCCGGACACCACCCAGGCCGAGAGCAGGGCAAACAGGGCGATCTGCCCCCAGCCCAGCCATGCACTTTCATACGCGGGCTGCACCTGGGCAAACAGCACGCTGGCCAGCACCGTGCTGCACAGCACCAGCAGGACAAAGGTCCAGCGGCGGCGCTGGGCGGCGGCCTGCCAGGGCTGGGCCGGGGCGGCGGGTTCTGCGCCTTCTACTCGGGGTGTGCGGCCTGTCAGCGCGCGTGCCACGCTTTTCCAGAAACCCTGCCACGGCAGCGCAGGCATCGATCCGCGGTGCACCGGGGGCGCCGTCACGCTGTTGGGGTGGCGCACTTCGCGCACGGGGCTGCGCGCAGCGGTGGCGTGCGGGTCAAGGCTGCGGGGAGCTGTGTGGGGGTGATGCATCGGCGGCTCCTGTGTCTGCAAACGGGGTGCACTCGGGCCTACTCGGGAAGAATGACGTGGGTCCATGTTTCGCTCACAGCGTGTTGGAGGTGTTGAAGAAAGGCTCGCAATTCAATGGGCTGGTCTTTGCGCAGGCGCTCCACGCGCAGCGTCATGCGCCACTGGCCGGTGGCTGGGTTGCGGTACACGCCGCTTTCCAGCACGCGGCCGTTGGCGTCGCTGGTCACCACTGCTTTGACGGGTGCGTCGGCCTTCAGGTCGTGCAATGCCGGGCCGGTGAAATCGACCACGTACTGCACCTGCGTGCGCAGCGCTTCGGCGCTTTGCTGCGTGTAGCCCACGCCTTTGCGCGACTGTGTGGCCCAGGCGCTGGGGGGGCGTTGCTGCTCATCGCCTTGCCATGCCAGCTCGTAGCTGACTTCCAGCGGCGTGCCGGGGGCGGGTAACTGCTGCGGCACCCAGTAGGCAACCACGTTGTCATGGGTTTCGTCGGGCGTGGGCAGTTGCACCAGTTCCACACGGCCGGGGCCCCAGTGGTGCAGGGGGCGCACCCAGGCGCTGGGGCGGCGTTCGTAGCGGGCTTCCACGTCTTCGTAGCTGCTCCACTGCCGGTCCCGCTGCATCAGCCCGAAACCCTTGGGGTTGGTGGTGGCGAACGACGTGACCAGCACCTGCCGGGGGTTTTGCAGCGGGCGCCACAGCCATTCGCCTTCGCCCGTGGCCACCATCAGGCCGTCGGAGTCATGTACCTCGGGGCGGAAGTCGTCCTTGCGCGGCTGGTTTTCACCAAACAGGAACATGCTGGTCAGCGGCGCAATGCCCAGCGTCTTGATGGGGCCTGCACTGCCGCCGCGCACAAAGATGCGCGCACGCACAGTGGTCACCGTCTGCGCACCCGGCTGAATGTCGAAGCGGTAAGCCCCGGTGGCGCGGGGCGAATCCATGAGCGCGTACACGGTGGCCTGCGTGTCGCCGGGTTGCGGGCGCACCAGCCAGAACTCGGTAAAACGTGGAAATTCCTCGCCCTTGCCGCCCACGGTGTCAATGGCGAGGCCCCGTGCCGACAGGCCGTACTGCTGGCCCGCGCCCAGTGCCCGGAAGTAGCTGGCGCCCTGGAAGACCACCAGCTCGTCCTTGTACGCGGGCGAATTCAGGTGGTGGTGCAGCCGAAAGCCTGCAAACCCCAGGTCGCCCCAGCTTTGGGGCTGCACCTTGTTTTTGCCATAGTCAAAGTCGGCCGTGCGGTAGGGGATGTGGCGCGTGCCTTGGGGCGACACCTCGTTGATGAGCACCGGCTCACGCTGGTACAGACCGAGGTGGAAGAACATGGCCTCAAACGGCAACTGCTCGGCACGCCACAGGGCGCGTTCGGGGCGCCAGCGAATGTCGCGCACCTGGTCGTAATTCAGCGCGGCGAGCGCAGGGGGTAGGCGCCCATCGGCAGCGCTGTAGGGCTGCGCCGCACGCTGCTTGGCCAGCTGGGTGATGTGGTCCAGGTCCACCATCTGCGCGTGGACACCCGAGGCCATGAGCGCGGCACACAGTGCCACGGCACGCAGCCCCACCCGGTGCGGGCGCGAAAAAAAGGAGGAAAAAACAGCTTGCATGCCAGCACTAGGGCAAACCCTGTGCCAGCTTGAAAAAACGCTTTTAAATCAATGGCTTGAATGCACTGCAACGTGTAAACAATTGTGCGGGCACCTGCCAAGGGCCTTCAAGGCGGCTGGATGCCGCGTTTTTGTCGCCTGCTGGCGACGCTTTGCCCCGTGCGGAAAGCAAAGTCTTTGCAAATCAGGTACTTACTCTTGTCGCTCATCGGCGACATCGTCGCCCATGGCGCCGTCGGCCTTGAACTGGCCGGGCGTGAGTGCGTGTTTTTGCAGTAGCCGATAAAACTCGGTGCGGTTGCGCTGGGCCAGCCGTGCGGCGTCGGCCACGTTGCCGTCGGTCATCTTGAGCAGGCCCACCAGGTACTCGCGCTCAAACCGTTGCCGTGCTTCGGCAAAGCTCAGCACCTGGGCCGACGGAATGCGCAGGGCCCGCTGCACCAGCGACAGCGGCACCAGCGGCGTGGTGGACAGCGCGCACACCTGCTCGACCACGTTGTAGAGCTGGCGCACATTGCCGGGCCAAGCCGCGGTGGTCAGGGCCTTGAGGGCTTCAGGCGCAAAGCCAGACAGGCGCTTGTCGTATTTGTGGGCCAGCTTGTCCAGAAAGTGGTTGGCCAGCAGCGCGATGTCCTCGCGCCGCTCTGCCAGGGTGGGCAGCAGCAGCGTGACAACGTTGAGCCGGTAGTACAGGTCTTCGCGGAATTGGCCTGCAGCCATGGCGGCTTCCAGATTGCGGTGCGTGGCCGAGATGATGCGCACGTTGATCTGTATGGACTGGCTCGCGCCCACGGGCCGAACGGCCCGCTCCTGCAGCACCCGCAGCAGCTTCACCTGCAGCGCGGGCGGCATGTCGCCAATCTCGTCCAGCAGCAGCGTGCCGCCATCGGCCGCCTGGAACAGGCCCTTGTGGTTGCTCACGGCGTCGGTGAAAGCGCCTTTGACATGGCCGAACAGTTCGGATTCGAGCAGTGCTTCGGGAATCGCGCCGCAGTTCACCGCCACAAAGGGCTTGGAGGCGCGAGGGCTTGCGCGGTGGATGGCCTGGGCCAGCAGTTCCTTGCCCGAGCCGCTGTCGCCCAGCAGCAGCACGCTCGCATCGGATTGCGCCACCATGAACGCTTCGGACAGCACATCGGTCATGCGGGCCGAGCGGCTCACGATATCGGCACGCCATGCCTGGTTGTCATGCGCCTGGTGCACTGCCGGGGCGCTCAGGGCCAGGGCCTCGGCCACTTTTTCCAGCAGCTCTTTGCCGTCATAGGGCTTGGTGAGGTAGGTGAACACACCGCGCGCGGTGGCCTGCACGGCATCAGGAATGGTGCCGTGCGCGGTGAGCAGGATGACGGGCAGCGAGGGGTGGCGCGCGTGCACTTCGTCAAACAGCGCCAGGCCATCCTTGCCGGGCAGGCGTACGTCGCTCAGCACCAGCTGCGGCCGGGCAATGTCGAGCTGGGCCAGGGCTGCCTCGGCCGAGCCCACAGCCACCACTTCGTGCCCCGCCGCCTTCAGGCGCAGCGAGAGCAGGCGCAGCATGTCGGCATCGTCGTCCACCACCAGAATGCGGTGCTGGGCCGGGCGTGATGGGGGCGTGGAGGAAGGCATGGCGTGTGGGGATCAGGGTTTGGTGCCGTTGCCCGGGCTGCTGGCGCCCGCAGCGGGTGCGGAAGGCGATGCGGCCGCAGGCGCTGGGCGTGTTTGCAGGCTGCGTTCGATGGCGCGCACGGCTTCGAGCCGTTCGCTCAGCTGGTCGTTGCGGCGCTGGGCATCGCGCAGTTGCTGGCCTTGCCGCTCCAGTTGTTCCTCCAGCCGCCGCTGGTGCGTCAGCCGCGCTTCCAGCAACCGGGCCAGGGGGTGCAGCTCCTGCGCGTTGGCGTCGGCCAAGGTGCGCTGCACCAGGCCCAGCGCGCGGGCCGTGTCTGCGGGCTGTCGGGTCTGGGTCAGCAGCAGTGCCAGCCGCAGGTGGCGGGCGGGCTTGGTGTCGTCGGGCACCGAGAGGCGGGCCATCTCGCGCGCCAGGGTGGTGGCGCTGGCGTCAAGCGCGCGGTCGGCATAGGCCAGTGTGTCGCGCAGCAGGTCTTTGGCGGGGGATGCGGGCTCTTCCAGCTCGGGCAGGGTCGGCTCTGGGGGCGTGGGCGCTAGTGTCCGGTTGGCCTCTGCCGTGGCCGCTGGTGGTGCCACCTCGATCGCTTCGGCCGCTTGCGGCTGCGGGGCTGAGGTGGCGCAGCCGGCCAGCACCGCCACGCACAAGGCCACCCCCCACAGCAGAGGGTGGCGCGGCGTGTGGCGGGGGTGGGTGGCTTCAGGATGCATCAGGGAGTTCGATTCGGAAAAAAGAGTGGGGCGCTTCGCCCAGCAGGTGCACGCGCCCGCCGTGGGCATGGATGTATTCCTGCACGATGGACAGCCCGATCCCGGTGCCGCGCACCGCGTTTTCTGGCTGGCGTTCACCACGGAAGAAGGGCTCGAACACATGGGCCTTGTCTGCCGGGGCCACGCCGGGCCCCTGGTCGGACACGTCAATCAGCACCGCACCGGGCGCGCGCGAAACGGCCAAGCGTACCCTACCCTGTTCAGGCGAAAAGCGAATGGCGTTGGACAGCAGGTTGCCCACGGCCGAGGCGATTTTTTCGGGGTCCAGCTGCAAGGTAGTGCGCTCGCCGCTCACCTCCACCCGCAGCTGGCGGGCCTGCCACTGCAGGCGTTGGCTTTCCACCAGGTCTTCCAGCAGGCCGATGAGTTCGGTTTCGCGCCGCTGCAGCTGGCGGGCTTCAAACGCCGCCGCGTTGAAACGCAGCAGCGCTTCGATCTCGCTTTGCAGCACCAGCGTGTTCTGGTGCAGGATCTGCGCCACTTCCTTCTGGCCCTCGGTCAGCTCCCCGGTCACACCGTCTTGCAGCAGGGCCACGCCTTCGCGCAGCGCGGCCAGCGGGGTTTTGAGTTCGTGCGACACATGGCGCAAAAAGCGCGCCTTGTCGGCATCCAGCTCCAGCAGCCGCAGGCGCAGCCATTCCAGCTGCTGGCCCACGCGGCGCACGTCGGCCGGGCCGGTGATGGCCACGGGCCGCTCCAGCTGGTTCTCGCCCAGGCGGCGAATGGCGCGTTCCAGCCGCTTGAAGGGCCGCGCCAGCCACACGCCCAGAGACAGTGCCAGCACCAGGGCCAGCACGATGGCGCCCAGCAGCTGGTGCGTGACGGCTTCGCGGCTGGCCTGCACCATGGCGTCGAGTTCGCTGCTCTTGCGCGCGTTGAGTTCCTGCACCGCCTGGCTGATGGCCGCGTGCAGGTTGTCCAGCGCCACAAATTCATCGGCCACGCTGCGTTCGTGCTCCAGCGACAAGCCGGGCGGCGCGCGCAGCAGCTCGTGCACGGTGTCCATATGGCAGCGCCACTGCCGGGCGTGCTCGGGCGGCAGCCCCGCGTCTTCCAGCTGCTGCACCAGGCGCCGCGCATCGGCCGCCATGTCGTCAAAGCTCTGGCGCAGTTGTGCATCGCCCAGCACCAGTGACTGGCGCGCTGCACGCTCCAGCGCCTGGCCCCGCTGGTTCAGGGTTTGCGCGGCCACGTTCAGGGCCGCTGCCTGTGCGGCGCTGGCCTGGCTCTCGGTCATCAGCGCTTCCAGCGTGAACAGCGTGCGCAGCGCACTGGTGCCCAGCAAGCCCGCGATCAGCAAGAACGCGAGCAGCAGCAGTTGCTGGAAGGACGGGCCGTAGTGCCGGGCCTTGGCGGGGCTGGTGGCTTCCTGGGCCATGGCCGTGAGGGGCAGGCGGTGAAAGTCAGGCGGTGAGGGCTGCGCCCTCGCGCACCAGCACCTCGCCGCGCAGGGTGTAGGCCTTGGCCTCGGTGATGGTCACATCCACCATCTGCCCCACCAAGCGGGGCTGGCCGGCAAAGTTGACCACGCGGTTGCATTCGGTGCGGCCCATCAGCTCGCCTGCATCGCGCTTGGAAGCGCCTTCCACCAGAATGCGCTGCACCGTGCCCACACGGCTTTCGCTGATGGACTTGATGTTGGCGTTGATGACGCTCTGCAGATGCTGCAGCCGGCGCAGCTTCACGTCGTGCGGCGTGTCGTCGTGCAGGCCTGCGGCGGGCGTGCCAGGGCGGGGGCTGAAGATGAAGCTGAAGCTGTTGTCGAAGTGAATGTCGTCGATCAGCTTCATCATCTTGTTGAAGTCGTCTTCGGTCTCGCCGGGGAAGCCCACGATGAAGTCGCTGCTCATGGCCAGGTCGGGGCGAATGGCGCGCAGCTTGCGCACCGTGCTCTTGTATTCCATGGCGGTGTAGCCGCGCTTCATGGCCATCAAAATGCGGTCGCTGCCGTGCTGCACCGGCAGGTGCAGGTGGCTGGCCAGCTTGGGCAGCTTGGCGTAGGCCTCGATCAGCCGGGGTGTGAACTCGTTGGGGTGGCTGGTGGTGTAGCGGATGCGTTCGATGCCGGGGATTTCCGACACATATTCCAGCAGCAGCGCAAAGTCGGCAATCTCGGCCGTGCCACCCATCTTGCCCAGGTAGGCGTTCACGTTCTGGCCCAGCAGGGTGATTTCTTTCACGCCCTGGTCGGCCAGTCCGGCCACTTCCACCAGCACATCGTCAAACGGGCGGCTTACTTCCTCGCCACGGGTGTAGGGCACCACGCAGTAGCTGCAGTATTTGCTGCAGCCTTCCATGATCGACACAAAGGCCGAGGCACCTTCGACGCGCGCGGGCGGCAGGTGGTCGAATTTTTCGATTTCGGGGAAGCTGATGTCCACCTGGGGTTTGTCGAGTTGCTCGCGCTGGTTCAACATCTCGGGCAGGCGGTGGAGGGTTTGCGGGCCGAACACCACGTCCACATAGGGGGCGCGCTTGATGATTTCGGCGCCTTCCTGGCTGGCCACGCAACCGCCCACGCCAATCTTCACGCCGCGTGCCTTCAGGTGCTTGATGCGGCCCAGGTCGCTGAAGACCTTTTCTTGCGCTTTTTCGCGCACCGAGCAGGTGTTGAAAAGGATGAGGTCGGCCTCGTCCACGTTCTGGGTGGGCTCGTAGCCTTGGGCGGCGTTGAGCACGTCGGCCATCTTGTCCGAGTCGTACTCGTTCATCTGGCAGCCGAAGGTTTTGATAAAGACTTTTTTGGCCATGGCAATTTCACAAATAGCAAGCAAACACCGCTGCCCACGGGGCGCGGTGACTGAGGGTGGGGTAGCCCCAAGGATCCTGAGGGGCCGAAACGCTGCCGCAGGTGCGGCGGCCGGACGCGTTACTTCAGAACGTTGTCCGTGGTGATGTTGGTGGGCGCAGGGTTCTTGCCCTTGAGCGGCTTGGCCGCCTCGGCTTCGCTCAGGATCCAGGCCGCGTGCAGCATGCCGGTGCTGGCTTCAAGCACGTAGTTGACCTTGTACGTCTGGCCGATCACGGTGTGGCGTGGCACCAGTGTGTTTTGCGGGCTGAACAGGCGCATGCCGGGGGCCATGCGGATGTCGCGGCTGTTGAGCCGCGCCTCTTGCACCCCCAGGATGGTCAGCGTGCCGCGCTCTGCAGCGTCAGGAAAGTTGCGCACGGCGCCCAGCGGGTTGACCACCTGCGCCTGGGCGGGGGTCAGTGCAGCGATGCTTGCGGCGCCTATCAGCGCTGCGGCCGCCAGCGGGGTACGCCAGCGGCGGCGCAGGGCCCCGCGTGCCGCGGGTTCGGCAACTGCGTGGGAGGGAGGGCAAAAAGGTGTGTTCATGGGGGTCAGCAATTCGTGGTGTACATCCAGGGGCTGGGTGCGCGATTTTACGGCCTGGCCCCGTTCATACCCGCCAGGCGGGCAGCTCCCAGTTGCGCCACAGCGCCAAACCCCGCAGACCGGCCGTGATCAGCACACACGCCAGCAAGGGGCTGACCACGGTGCCCTCCACCTGCCGCAGTGCCACATCGGCCCAGCCGCCGGCAAAGGCGCACAGCGCGTAGGGGCGGTGGTCGCTGAATGCCTGGGGCACCTCGTTGCACAGCACATCGCGCAGCACGCCGCCAAAAACGCCGGTGGTCACGCCCATCATCACGGCAATCAGCGCGGGCATGCCCACAGCGGTGGCAATGTCCACGCCCACGGCAGCGAACAGCCCCAGGCCGATGGCGTCGGGCAGCAGCATGGCGCGCTCGGTGGGTTGAAAGTGCCGCTGGCGCATGAACAGCATGGCGGCCACGCTCAGCCCCAGAATGCCCCAGACAAATTCGGTGTGCCGCACCCAGAAGAAGGGCCGCTGGTCCAACAGCAAGTCGCGCAGCGTGCCGCCGCCGAAGGCCGACACAAACGCCACCACGCACACACCCACCGCGTCAAACCGCTTGCGCGCCGCCATCATCACGCCCGACAGGGCAAAGGCCACGGTTGCCGCCACTTCCAGGGCGATGCGCAGCAGTTCAATCCAGGGGGCGTCGATCCATTTCATGGCGCGATTGTCGTGCGTCGCTGCGGCGCATGGGCCTGCCCAGCGGGTGTGAGGGTGGTTTTGCTATTTAATTTATAGCTGTTTGCGCTTGATGGATAAGCGCTGGAGCCTGTTTTGTCTGAATTATTGGCGTTGGCAGGCCCGCTGCCTTCACCCCTTCATGTCCTGGGCACGCCGCTCCCACTCCCCAAACTCCAGCGGCCGGATCCCAAACCGCACGGCATTCCCGGCGTGCAGCGCGCCAAACTCGGCCAGCGCCAGTTGCACAAAATGCGCGTGGTCGGCCGCCGCAACGGAAGCTGGCATCCTGCTTGTCACCGCCTGCTCCGTGGGCGCATCCCCCTGCCGCACGATGGCTGCAATCACCTCCGCCAGCGCTTGTCGATGCCGCAGCCGAAAAATGTCTGGTGGCACCAGGTTCTGCTTCACCGCCACGTATTGCTGACAAGACCGCTCGTAGGCCCACACAAACACATCGCGCAGCAGGTCCACGCGGTGGAGTTCGTACACGCCCAGCATGCCGTCCACATACGCTTGCTGCGGTACGTCGATGAACGACAGCGGGCACAGGTTGTGACGGATGAAGGGGATGTTGGCGGCCAGGCGCGAGACGCGTTTATTCACATCCTCGAACGGCTGCAGGTACGGCAGGTGCACCATCAAGAAGAAGGCTTGCTCAAACGGGTCGGTGATCTCGGCGGCCATCTGCGTGACGATGCCGAAGAGTTCTTCGAGCCGTTGGGGCAAGGCAATGGGTAAGAAGACGCTGCCCCCGATCTCCACGGCGCGGCGGCGAATGCGGCCCACGGCGGTGGGGTCGGCCATCAGGCCGTCGGACAGGAAGGCGTGCAGCGCGATCAGCGTGTCTGTGTGTACGCGGGCGTTTTCGGGGTTGAGCACCAGGTATTCGATGGCCTGCTTGTGGTTCAGGATCATCTGGGTTTCTAGCGCGTTTTTGCCTTCGGCGGCCTGGCCGAACTCGATCAGGCGTTCGGTGTCGAGGTGGCTGTAGGTGTTGCCTTCGAGGTGGGAGGAGGCCCAAGACAGGTCGATGAGCAGGCGTTGGAGGATGTCTTTGGCAAAGGTGCCCGCAGGTGTTTGGTCTGCCGGTGAGCGGCCCAGGCTGTGCAGTTGTTCACGCAGGCCCGGCGGCAGGTAGGCCGTGTGGTTGGGCTCGTAGCTCGATAAAAAGTCCAGTTGGTAGCCCACCGGTTTACGCAGGTGGCGGGGCTGGGAGACAGTGGCACGGATGTCTGCGCCCTCTTTGGAGGTGGGGACGTAGTCTGCGGTGCTGGGGGGCACTGCTGTTGCCACAGCGGTGGATGTCTGCGCAGATGCGCCGGGCTGTGGCAGGCGGTGGTAGCGGGTGGCCCGGCCTTCGCCGCGCACCCCTATGCGTTTTTGCTCCACCAGCAACGCCAGGTGACGCTGCAGCGTTCGGCGGGGTATGCGGTTGCCATGCTGCTGGAGGAGACCGTCAATGCCTACCTCGTCGGTACTGGTGTTGATCCATTCGGCGAGTTGGTCCAGCGCTTGGGGCGGCGTGAGGCGGGGCATGTTCGAGGCTCCTAGTGGCGCGAATCGGCATTGCACCAAATAAAGTGGCGCGAAAATATTTTACGCGCCAAATAAAGTGGCGCGAAAGCGTTTGCGCGCCACTATAGGATCGGCCCTCTCTGCGCATGGCCGGGGCAAAACCCGGTAGCCCTGTTTCAAGTGTTAATTTGCTATCAAATAAGTAGCTTGAAGCGCTTTACGAATAAGCGCTAGAGCCTATTTTTATCTGAATCACGGGCGTTGGTAGATTTGCCGCCTTCTCCAGCATTCTCCACTCCGCCATACCCTGGGTAGATCTGCGCCCTGGCTTCGCGCTCGGTGTGTTCCTGGCGTTCCTTGGCCATTTGCTCGGCCAGCTGGGCGCGGCCTTCGCGGGCCACGGCCATCATCTTGGCGCGGTCTTTGTGGTGGGGGTACATGCGGTCGGCCAGCGTGATGTTGTGCTCGCGAAAGCGCCGGGTCATCTCCTGCGCCCGCGTGGGGCTCTGGCCCATCAGCTCCAGCACGGTGCGGGCGCTTTCAAGGCTGGACTCGAACAGCTCGCGCTGCACCAGTGTCACCCCCAGGTCGCGCAGCGCGTTCCAGTGGGTCAGGTCCCGTGCGCGAGCCACCAACTGCAATTGCGGGAAGTGCTTGCGCGCCAGGGTGACGATCTTGAGGGATTGCTCGGGGTCGTCCACCGCCACCACCAGCACGCGGGCGTGCTCGGCCCCGGCAATGCGCAGCAGGTCCAGCCGGGTGGCGTCGCCATAAAACACGCGGTAGCCAAAGGCGCGGGCGATCTCGAGAATTTCCACGCTGTGGTCCAGCACGGTGGTGGGTATGCCCTGGGCCAGCATCACACGCGCCACGATCTGCCCGTAGCGGCCGAAGCCGGCGATGATGACCGGGGCTTCCTGCGGCTCCGAGATCTCTTGCGCGGGCGGCGCGGCGGTTTTGAGCTGGGCGTAGCGGCGCAGCAGGGCGCGGTCTACCAGCACCAGCAGCAGCGGGCTGATGAGCATGGAAAGCGCCACCGCACCGATGAGCAGCGAGGCCGTCTCGGCCGAAAACACCTGCGCCCCGGCGGCGGCCTGGAAGACCACGAAGGCAAACTCGCCCCCTTGCGCCAGCAGCAGGGTGAACACGGGCCGCTCTTGATAAGGCACGCCTGCCACTTTGGCCAGGGTGTAGATCACCACCGCCTTGAGGGCCAGAAACCCCAGCAGGATACCTGCCATGAGCCAGGGCGAGCGCATGAGCACGCCAAAGTCGATGCTCATGCCCACGGCGATGAAGAACAGGCCCAGCAGCAAGCCCTTAAAGGGCTCGATGTCGGCTTCCAGCTCGCTGCGGTATTCGCTGTCGGCCAGCAGCACCCCGGCCAGAAAGGCCCCGAGCGCCATCGACAGGCCCACCATCACCATCAAATACGCAATGCCCACCACCAGCAGCAGCGAGGCGGCGGTGAAGATTTCAGGCGTGCGGCTCTTGGCAATCCAGCGCAGCAGGGGGCGCAGCAGCAGGCGACCGCCGAGCACGATGGCGCCGATCACGCCCACGATCTTCAGGGCCTCCAGCAGCACCTCGCCCGCCGAATGGTCGTCGCTGGCCCCCGCGGCCGCGCCCAACAGGGGCAGCAGCGCCAGGATGGGAATGGCCGCCACGTCCTGGAACAGCAGGATCGAAAAGCCCGCCTGCCCGCTGCTGGTGCGCATGAGGTTGCGCTCGGCCAGCACCTGCAGCGCTATGGCGGTGGACGACAGCGCCAGCCCCAGCGCCGCCACCAGGCTGATGCGCCAGGGCAGCCCGGCCAGCCAGCCCGCCGCAAACAGCACGGCGGCGCAGCCCAGCACCTGCGCGCTGCCGGTACCGAAGATGGGGCGGCGCATGGCCCACAGGCGACTGGGTTGCAGTTCTAGCCCCACCAAAAAGAGCATGAGCACCACGCCAAATTCGGCAAAGTGCAGGATGTCTTGCACATTGCTCACCAGCCCCAGGCCCCACGGGCCAATGGCAATGCCCGCCGCCAGGTAGCCAATGATGGAGCCCAGCCCCAGCGCCTTGGCCAGGGGCACCGCCAGCACGGCGGCGCTCAGGTACATCAGTCCGTAGGTGAGCCAGGTGGGTGCGTGTTCCATGAGGACTAAAAGAGGTGAAGGCTGGAGGGGGGGGCTGCAGGATTTTGGCACCGCCGCCCAGTGCGGAATTATCGCTATTTTTTTAATAGCATTCTGCGCTTGTCTGGCTTGCCGCAAGGCCACTTTCTTTGCAAAGAAGGCGCTATGATGCTGTCCCCCCTCGGCTCCTCATCGCGGTGTTTGCTATGGATTTCCAGACCTGGTTGGCGTTTTTTGCGGCGTCTTGCCTGATTGCGGTATCACCCGGCTCGGGCGCCGTGCTGTCGATGAGCCACGGGCTTTCGTACGGCGTGCGCAAGGCCAGCGCCACCATTCTGGGCTTGCAGCTCGGGCTGTTACTCATCCTGGTGATTGCCGGGGCGGGCGTGGGATCGCTGCTGCTGGCGTCTGAAGTGGCCTTCAGCGTGGTGAAGGTGGCGGGCGCCTGCTACCTGATTTACGTGGGTTTCAGCCAGTGGCGGGCGGGCGACAACTCCCCCCTTCACGGCGACGAAGCGGCACCCGCTGGCCCGTGGACCAAGCGCTGCCTGGCCGGTTTTTTGACCAACGCCACCAACCCCAAGGGCATCATCTTCATGGTGGCGGTGCTGCCCCAGTTCATGACCGACACGCGCCCGCTGTGGTCGCAATTGCTGGTCATGGCCGCGACCACCGTAGCGGTGGACGTGGTGGTGATGCACGGCTACGCTGCCGGTGCCAGCGCCCTGCGCCGCCTCATGCGCAGCGCCCGCGCCATGCGCATGCAAAATCGCGTTTTTGGCGGGCTGCTGATGGCGGTGGGCGCGGGCCTGTTCTTCGTCAAGCGCGGCGGCCAGCACGCCTGAGGTGTTTGCCCAGCCCTGCACTGCGTGTGTGCAAGGTGGGTGGTTTGCTATGGATTTGGTAGCTGGTAGCGCTTGCTGAATAAGCGCTGGAGCCTGTTTTTGTTTGTTATTTTCTTCGCCAGGAGGTCAACATGCCAGTGGTTGTTGTTGCCAATCCCAAGGGGGGTGTGGGCAAGTCCACCCTTTCGACGAACGTGGCGGGTTACTACGCCAGCCAGGGGCATCCGGTCATCCTGGGCGATGTGGACCCCCAAAAATCTGCCCACCTGTGGCTGAGCCTGCGCCCCGCCACCGTGGCCCCCATCGGCCGGTGGGACACCGATGTGGATGCCCTGGCCAAGCCGCCCAAGGGCACCACGCACGCGGTGCTCGATACACCCGCAGGCCTGCACGGCAGCGCCCTGAAAGACGTGCTCAAGATGGCCGACAAGGTCATCGTGCCGCTGCAGCCCAGCATCTTCGACATCTACGCCACCCAGGCGTTTCTCGACAAGCTGCGCGAACACCGCCACGCCGCTGGCGTGCAAGTGGGCATTGTGGGCATGCGCATTGACGAGCGCACCCGCTCGGCCGAGCAGCTGCACCACTTTGTGGAAGGCCTGGGCCTGCCCGTGCTGGGCTATGTGCGCGACACGCAAAACTATGTGCATCTGGCGGCCCAGGGGCTCTCGGTGTTTGACGTGGGAGCCACCACCCGCGTGGCGCGCGACCTGGAGCAGTGGCAAAGCATTTGCCAATGGCTGGACGCCTGATGGGGTGTCTGAGCGCCTGAGTTTCACCCGCGCCCCACGGGTGGCCCGTCGTGTCACGTGCCGGACAAGCCCTCCCCCCGGCGCGGCGCTACATTGGGGCGATGAAAACCTTCCGCTCTTACACCGAAGTCAGCGCTTGCGTGGGCCAGGAAGTGGCCGTGACCGACTGGATCACCATCACGCAAGAGCAAGTCAACCTGTTTGCCGACGCCACGGGCGACCACCAGTGGATCCACGTGGACCCTGAACGTGCCAAGGCCGGGCCCTTTGGCGCGCCCATCGCGCACGGCTTTCTCACGCTGTCGTTGATTCCCAAGTTCTTCGACCAAGGCATCGCCATCGAAGGCGCCCGCATGGGTGTGAACTACGGACTCAACCGCGTGCGCTTCACGGCGCCCGTGCCGGTGGGCAGCCGTCTGCGCGCCCGGCTGCTGCTGCAGGCTGCCGAGCGCATTGAGCCCGATGGCATGCAAATGACCTGGCTGGTGACGGTGGAGCGCGAAGGCAGCGACAAGCCCGTGTGCGTGGCCGAATCGCTGGCGCGCAACTATGGCGCTGCGGCCTGACTATCTCTTTTCTCTTCACACCAGCAAAAAGGCCTGCCGGGGTTTCTCCCGGCAGGCCTTTTTTGATGGTGGCGCCTGGCTTATTCAGCAGCAGTGCTGCGGCCCGACTGGGAGGCAGCTACGGAATTCTTGCCTGCATCGGTGCCGGCCGTGGCTGTGACGCCTTGGATGTTCAAAGGAGCGGGCACGTTGTACCACTCACCGTCACGGGGCAGGGTGCCTGCGGCGCGTGAGGCCACCAAGTCGGCCACCACGGCTTCACGGGTCAGGGAAGAGTGGGTCTGGCTGGTCAGCGGGTAGCTGTTCCAGTCGCCATCGCGGGGCACGGCGGAGTCAGCCTGGGCGGCGAAGGCGCTGAAAGCGAGGGCGGCAACGGCGAGTGTGCGGTACGAGTTCATGAAAATTCCCTTTCAAAATTGAGCTTTTCTCAAGGCCTGCCCCGGTACACCATGTGCCGGTGGGCCCCTGCCTCGGTGAGTGTCCCTGGCGGCATCGCTCATCGATGGGGTGAACTTTATCTAGGGTTTTCCCTTTGAAAAATAGCATGCACGGCAATGAATCATTCCGAAAAAAGAAACAATCAAAAAGAATGCTGATGAATAATTGCCCAAATGGATAGACTTTTGACCATGCGGGTGTTCCAGACCGTTGTTGATGAGGGTGGTTTTGCAGCGGCCGCCCGTTTGCTGGAACTCTCGCCCCCGGTGGTGACCCGGCTGGTGGCCGACCTGGAGCAGCACCTGGGCACGCGCTTGCTGCAGCGCACCACGCGCAAGCTGGCGTTGACCGAAGCGGGAGATGCCTATCTGGCCCGCGTGCGGGCCATCCTGCACGAGATCGAGGACGCCGAAGCCGCCGCTGCCGCCAGCACCCGCGACTTGCGTGGCACCGTTCGTGTGGTGGCGCCGCCCGTGGTCGCCACGAATTTTCTTGCCCCCATGCTGAGCCATTGGCACGCCCAGCAGCCGCTGCTGATGCTGGACATCGACATTGATCCCTACGCTTCAGCGCGCGTGGATGAGTTCGATGTGACCTTCATGGTGGCCGCCGAGGGGTTTGACGCCAACATCGTGGCCCGGCCGTTGATGCAGGGTGAGTCGATCGTGGTGGCGTCACCCGCCTACCTGGAGCGAAAAGGCCTGCCCCTGCAGCCGCAAGACCTGGAGCACCACGACTACCTGCGCGATTCCAGCGTGGCCCGCGTGCATTCTGTGGGGGGGCGCAAGCTGCGGCTGTTGAGCGACGACGGACAGCGCCCCGCGCAAGATGTGGATGTGCCGTCGGTGGTGTTGCAATCCATCAGCACCGAGGTGCTCATGCGCGCCGCGCTGGATGGCATGGGCGTGGCCGTGGTGCCCCGCTTGCTGGCGCAGGAGCACCTGGCGCGCTCTGAGCTGGTGCATTTGCTGCCAGGGTGGATCTTCGCCCGCTACACGGTGTATGCGGCGCTGCCATCGGGGCGCATGCTGCCCGCCCGCACCAAGGTGTTTCTCGACTTTCTGAGCGAACGGGTGCAGGAACTGGTGCAGCAACGCAAGCTGGCGCAGTGCTGCCCTGGCATCGACACCGTGAGCTGATGCCCGTCAGGCAGGGGTCTTTCCAGAAGAGGGATCGGGCATGGCAAAGTGGTTTTGCCGCCAGGCCTCAAACACGGTGACCGCCACGGCGTTGGAGAGGTTGAGGCTGCGCTGCCCTGGCACCATCGTCAGGCGCACGCGTTGGCCAAGGTCGAAGCTGTCGCGCAGCTCAGGCGCCAGCCCGCGCGTTTCAGAGCCAAACACCAGCCAGTCGCCCGGCTGAAACGCCGTGTCGTGCACGCCGCGCGTGCCGCGCGTGGTCAGGGCAAACATGCGGGTGGGGTCGGGCTGGGCCTCGCTCAAAAACGCAGCCCAGTTGCGGTGTTTGATGACCTGGGCGTACTCGTGGTAGTCCAGCCCCGCGCGGCGCATGAGCCGGTCTTCCATGGAGAAGCCCAGCGGTTCTACAAGATGCAGTGTGCAGCCAGTGTTGGCTGCCAGCCGGATCACGTTGCCGGTGTTGGGAGGGATTTCGGGCTCGACAAGAACAATGTGGAACATCCCGCTATTGTCGTTGCCGCAGCGCCGGTTCCCGGCTTTATGCGGTGAACTGCAGCTGCGCCAGCCGCGCGTACACGCCCTGGGCCGCCATCAGGGTGGCGTGGGTGCCTTGCTCGACGATGCGGCCATGCTCCAGCACCACGATGCGGTCGGCGTTTTGCACCGTGGCCAGCCGGTGGGCAATGACCAGGGTGGTGCGCTGCCCGGTGTGGCGCTGCATGGCGGTGTCCAGCGCGGCCTGCACCATGCGTTCGCTCTCGGCGTCCAGCGCGCTGGTGGCTTCGTCCAGCAACAGCAGCGGCGGGTTTTTCAAGATGGCGCGGGCGATGGCAATGCGCTGCTTTTGCCCGCCAGACAACCGCACGCCGCGCTCGCCCAGGAAGGTGTCGTACCCCTGGGGCAGGGCCATGATGAAGTCGTGGGCAAATGCCGCCTGGGCGGCGGCTTGGACTTGCTCTGCCGTCGCGCCAGGGGTGCCATAGCGGATGTTTTCGAGCGCGGAAGCGCCAAAAATCACTGCATCCTGGGGAACGGTGGCAATGTGGCTGCGCAGCGTGGTGAGTGCGATGTCCTGAATGTCCACCCCATTGAAGAAGATGCCGGAACGCTGGGCGTGCCCGGCAGGTCGCTCAATGTCATAAAAGCGTTGCAGCAACTGGAAAACAGTGGTCTTGCCAGCGCCACTGGCACCCACCAAGGCCACGGTTTCCCCGGGCGCCAGGGTGAGCGAGAAATCCTCCAGTGCGGGCTTGTCAGGCCGCGAGGGGTAGCGAAACTGCACCGAAGCAAACTCTACCGCCAGCCCCTGGCCCGTGGACGGCAGTGGCACAGGGGCGGCGGGTTCTGCCACCGGGGATTCGCTGGCCAGCAGTTCCATCAGGCGCTCGGTCGCGCCTGCGGCGCGCAGCAGGTCGCCATACACCTCGCCTAGCACGGCCACAGCGCCCGCCAGCAGCATCACGTACACCACCGTTTGCCCCAGGTGCCCTGCGGTCATTTCGCCCGCCAGCACGGCCTGCGTGCCGCGGTACAGCCCCCACAGCAGCAAGGCGGCGTTGGCGATGATGATGAAAGCCACCAGCACGGAGCGTGCGCGGGTGCGCTGCACAGCGGTGGAAAACGCACTTTCGGCTGCCGTGGCAAAGCGCGAGGCTTCGCGCTGCTCGGCCGTATAGCTTTGCACCACCGGAATGGCGTTGAGCACCTCGGCCGCGATGGCGCTGGAGTCCGCCACGCGGTCCTGGCTGTCGCGCGAGAGCCGCCGCACGCGCCGGCCGATCCACATGGCGGGCAGCACCACCAGCAGCACGGCCAGCAACACTACCGACATGACATAGGGGTTGGTCCACACCAGCATGCCCAAGGCGCCGATGCCCATCACGGCATTGCGCAGCCCCATCGACAGCGACGAGCCCACCACGGTCTGCACGAGGGTGGTGTCTGCAGTCAGCCGTGAAAGCACCTCGCCGGTTTGCGTGCTCTCGAAGAACTGGGGACTTTGGCGCAGCACATGGCTGTAAACCGCCTGGCGCAGATCGGCGGTGACCCGCTCGCCGAGCCAGCTCACGGCATAGAAGCGGGCGGCGGAAAACACACCCAGCGCCACCGCCACCAGGAACAGCGCACCAAAGTGCTCCCGCAGCGCCATGGCCTGGTCAGCGCGATCTGCCGAGACCAGCCCGGTGTCAATCAGATTGCGCAGTGCCAGCGGAAACGCCAGCGTGGCCAGTGCTGCCATCACCAGGCAGAGCAGGGCCCATGCAATGCGCGCTCTGTAGGGGTGAAGGAAGGGCAGCAGCCCGGTCAGTGAGCGGGGTTTGCCACGCGGGCTGGGGGTGTCGGGGCGGGGTGAGGGCATGGCGTGAGAGGGTTTTGAAGGCGGGGGTCACAGGCCCGCAATACCCCCATGGTAGGGCTTGGAGCGCCTGGTGTTGGTGGTTGTTTGTCAGTGGACACATTGCGGCTTGGCATGGGCATTACTACATAGGCGTTAGTACATAGGCGTTAGTACATAGGCGTTACTACATAGGCATTAGTACCAGTACCTGCGAAGGTCTGTCCAGACATACGATGCAGGCCAATAGACCGGTAGATCGCCTGCGTTAGTGCAGGCGAATTTTCTTCCCGCACCACGGAGTGAACCAGGCCCAATGAGTGACGTGATCCTTAAAACACAAAGCCTGACCAAAGAGTTCAAAGGCTTCACTGCTGTCAGCAACGTGGACCTGGCTGTCCGCCGGGGCTCCATTCACGCGTTGATCGGACCCAACGGAGCGGGCAAGACGACCTGCTTCAATCTGCTCACCAAATTTTTGGTGCCCACATCGGGCTCGATCCAGTTCAACGGGCACGACATCACGGCGGAGGCGCCCGCGCAGATTGCGCGCCGTGGGGTCATCCGGTCCTTCCAGATTTCGGCTGTCTTCCCCCACCTCACGCTGATTGAAAACGTGCGGCTGGGTTTGCAGCGCAAGCTGGGTACCTCCTTCCATTTCTGGCGCAGCGAACGCAGCCTGCGCCAGCTGGACGACCGCGCCATGCAATTGCTCACCGAGGTGGGGTTGGACGACCTGGCGGATGAAGTCACTGTCAACCTGCCTTACGGCCGCAAGCGTGCCCTCGAGATTGCCACCACGCTGGCGATGGAGCCCGAGCTGATGCTGCTGGACGAGCCCACGCAGGGCATGGGGCACGAAGACGTGGACCGCGTCACGCAGCTGATCAAAAAAGTGTCTGCAGGACGCACCATCCTGATGGTGGAGCACAACATGAAAGTTGTCTCCACGATTGCCGACTGCATCACGGTGCTGCAGCGCGGAGCGGTACTGGCCGAAGGGCCTTATACCGAGGTATCAAGCAACCCCCAAGTGATGGAAGCCTACATGGGTACGACTGACGGTCAACTGCAGGGAGCGCATTGAGATGGTCTCTCCCACATCGAAAACGCCAACGCTGGAAATTCGTGGCCTGCAGGCTTGGTACGGTGAATCGCATGTTCTGCATGGCGTGGATATCGTCGTGCAACCCGGTGAAGTGGTGACCTTGCTGGGCCGCAATGGCGCTGGCCGTACCACCACCATGCGCGCTGTCATGGGGTTGACGGGCGCCCGCAAAGGGTCGGTCAAGATCAATGGCGTGGAAACCGTGGGTTTACCCACCCACCGCATTGCCCACCTGGGCGTGGGCTACTGCCCTGAAGAGCGTGGCATTTTTTCCAGCTTGTCTTGCGAAGAAAACCTGCTGCTGCCGCCTGCGCTCAAGACGGGCACACCGGGTATGTCGGTGCAAGAGATTTATGCCATGTTCCCCAATCTGGCGGAGCGTCGCAACAGCCAGGGCACCCGGCTTTCGGGCGGTGAGCAGCAGATGCTGGCAGTGGCGCGCATTCTGCGCACCGGTGCCAACTTGCTGCTGCTCGATGAGATCTCCGAGGGCTTGGCTCCGGTCATCGTCCAGGCGCTGGCCCGAATGATCACGACGTTGCGCCAAAAGGGCTACACCGTGGTGATGGTGGAGCAGAACTTCCGTTTTGCTGCACCTTTGGCTGATCGCTTCTATGTCATGGAGCATGGTCGCATCGTTGAGCAGTTTGGCGCTGCTGAGCTGGAGCAAAAGATGCCTGTGCTCACCGAGCTGCTGGGCGTTTGATCGCTTAGCAACCCTCCGTTCGTTTTCGTTTCATCACACCCACAGGAGACAGATCCATGAAGAACAAACTCACAGTGCTGGCCCTCATGCTCGGCGCCGCGGGCCTGGCCACCTCGGCCGCGCACGCTCAGGAAAAGGTCAAGATCGGTTTCATCACAGACATGTCCAGTCTGTACTCCGACGTGGAAGGCAAGAACGGCGCTCTGGCCATCCAGATGGCCATCGACGACTTCGGCGGTAAGGTGCTGGGCCAGCCCATCGAGGTGATCTCGGCGGACCACCAGAACAAGGCCGACATTGCTGCCTCGAAGGCGCGTGAGTGGGTGGACACCCAAGGCGTGACGATGCTGTTTGGCGGCACCAACTCTGGCACGGCCCTGGCCATTGCCAAGGTCGCAGAAGAGAAGAAACGCGTTTACTTCAACAATGGCGCTGGCTCGTCGGCTCTGACCAACGAGCAGTGCACCCCCTACACAGTGCACTATGCCTATGACACCGTGGCGCTGGCCAAAGGCACGGGCTCTGCGATTGTGGACGGAGGCGGCAAGAGCTGGTACTTCCTGACGGCTGACTACGCTTTCGGTCAGGCGCTGGAAGCTGATACGACAGCGGTGGTGAAGGCCAAGGGCGGTAGCGTGGTCGGTTCGGTGCGCCATCCTCTGAACGCCTCTGACTTCTCGTCTTTCCTTCTGCAAGCGCAAAACTCCAAGGCCCAAATCTTGGGTCTGGCCAATGCGGGTGGTGACACCATCAACGCCATCAAGGCGGCCAAGGAATTTGGCATCACCAAGAACATGAAGCTGGCCGGTTTGCTGATTTTCATCAGCGACATCCACAGTATGGGTCTGCGCAACACCGAAGGTCTGCAGTTCACCACCAGCTGGTATTGGGACCTGAATGACGATACCCGCAAGTTTGCGGCGCGCTACTTCGAAAAGACCAAGCGCATGCCCGGCGAAATTCAAGCGGCTGATTACTCCGCCACCATGACCTACCTGAAGGCCGTGGCTGCCGCGAAGACCACCGATGCGGACAAGGTGATGGCCGAGCTCAAGAAGATGAAGATTGACGACTTCTTCGGCAAGGGCCAGATCCGTGCTGATGGCCGTTACGTGCACGACATGTACCTGATGGAAGTGAAGAAGCCATCTGAGTCGACCAAGCCCTGGGACTACTACAAGATGGTCAAGAAGCTGCCTGGCGAAGCGGTGTTCACCACCAAGGCCGAGAGCAAGTGCCAGCACTGGAAATAACCGCTCGGCTGTAACGCTTTACACGCCCTTGACCTGATCTCTACTTATCACCAGCGCAGCATCCCATGGAAATTTTCGGTGTCTCACTGCCAGGCCTGCTTAGCCAGCTCCTATTGGGGCTGGTCAACGGGTCTTTCTATGCCATCCTAAGCTTGGGCCTCGCGGTCATCTTCGGGCTGCTCAACGTGATCAACTTTGCGCACGGTGCGCTGTTCATGATGGGGGCGCTCATTACCTGGATGGCCATGACCTACCTGGGCATTGGGTACTGGTGGATGCTGCTGCTGGCACCGCTGGTGGTCGGGATCTTTGGCATCGTGATCGAGCGCACGCTGCTGCGCTGGATCTACAAGCTGGACCATCTCTATGGCCTGCTTCTGACGCTGGGGATCACCTTGCTGATCGAAGGCGTGTTTCGCTCCATCTACGGGGTGTCTGGCCTCGGCTATGACACGCCCGAGCTGCTGGAAGGTGCGACCAACCTCGGCTTCATGATCATGCCCAACTACCGTGCTTGGGTGGTGGTGGCGTCGGTGGTGGTCTGCATTGCGACTTGGTACGTGATCGAGAAGACCAAGCTGGGCGCATACCTTCGCGCTGGTACCGAGAACCCTCGCCTGGTGGAAGCCTTTGGTGTGAATGTGCCAGTGATGGTGACCTTGACCTATGCATTCGGTGCCGCATTGGCTGCGTTTGCAGGTGTGCTGGCCGCTCCGGTTTATCAGGTGTCGCCACTCATGGGGCAAAACCTCATCATCGTGGTGTTCGCCGTGGTGGTGATTGGCGGCATGGGCTCCATCATGGGTTCGATCCTGACCGGGCTCGGCTTGGGTGTGATCGAGGGCTTTACCAAAGTGTTCTATCCCGAAGCATCGTCCACTGTGGTGTTCGTCATCATGGTGATTGTTCTGCTCATTCGCCCCGCCGGCCTGTTCGGCAAAGAGAAATAAGGGGCTACACCATGAACTCAAAAAGAATCACCAATGTGGGATACGGCCTGCTGTTGCTGGGCCTGGTTGCAGCACCTTTTGTTGGTGCGTATCCCGTGTTCGTCATGAAGCTCATGTGCTTCGCCCTGTTTGCCTGTGCATTCAACCTGCTGCTGGGCTACACCGGGCTTCTCTCTTTCGGCCACGCGGCCTTCTTCGGTGGCGCCGCGTACGTGGCTGGTCACGCGATGAAAGTCTGGGGGCTGACCCCTGAAGTCGGCCTGTTGCTGGGCACCTTTGGTGGTGCCTTGTTGGGGCTGATCTTCGGCTGGCTTGCCATTCGGCGTCAGGGTATCTACTTCTCGATGATCACCCTGGCCCTGGCGCAGATGCTGTTCTTCGTCTGTCTGCAGGCGCCTTTCACCGGTGGTGAAGATGGTCTGCAGGGCGTGCCACGTGGCAAGCTGCTCGGCCTGATTGATCTCCAAAACGATGTGACCATGTATTACGTGGCCCTCGTGATCGTGGTGGCGGCTTTCTGCCTGATTGTGCGTACCATCCATTCGCCCTTCGGCCAGGTGCTCAAAGGCATCAAGGAAAACGAACCTCGTGCCATCTCGTTGGGGTACGACACCCATCGCTACAAGCTGCTGGCGTTTGTGTTGTCGGCGGCGATTGCCGGCCTGGCAGGCTCGTTGAAGACGCTGGTCTTGGGCTTTGCCACACTGTCTGATGTGCACTGGACAGCATCGGGGCAGGTGATCTTGATGAACCTGGTGGGCGGTCTGGGCACCCTGTCGGGACCTCTGGTGGGATCGGCCGTGGTCGTCTTGCTGGAGAACAAGATTGGTGAGCTGGGCAACTTGCTGGCCATGATGACCAGCGTGGAGTGGTTCAAGACCCTGGGCGAGTCGGTTACCGTGGTCACCGGTCTGATCTTCGTGGTGTGCGTGCTTGCATTCCGCCGAGGCATCATGGGCGAGATCATTGCCCTGCAGGCTCGGTGGCGCAAAGGAGCTTGAGGCAAGTGCGGCTCCCCGCGCTAGAGCGGGGGCCGTGCTCAGTCTCTTTCGGTGCGAGCAATCACCATTGCAGTGATGTGCTCGACACCCGCAGCGCGCAAGGTGGCGGCTATGGAGTTCAGCGTGGCGCCCGTGGTCATCACATCGTCCACCAGGATCACCCGCTTACCTTTCAGTTGCGAAGAGATGTTTGGTTCCACCATGAATGCGTTGCACAGGTTGTTCAAACGCTGAGATCGATTCAAGCCGCTTTGCGCGGCAGTGTCATGCAGGCGCAGCAATGCATGGGGGTTGGCTTTTTCTGGAGCCAGCGCATGCGCGATCAGCGCAGATTGGTTGAACCCCCGTTCGCGAAGCCGTTGCCGAGACAGCGGAACGCAGAGCACTTCATCGGCCTGAGCGATAGCTACTTGCGCCGCTGGGGCTCGGTGCAGCAAAGTCGCCAAGGTGGCAGCCCAACCAGGATCTTCCTGAAACTTCAGAGCCTTGATGGCTTGTGCCCAGGGGTACCCATAAGACACGGCAGCCACACAGGCATCCAGATCCGGGGGGCGAAGCAGGCAATCACCGCACACTTCCATTGGCTCGGGCACCTCCAGTGCACAGCGTTTGCAGCGATTGGTAGGTTGTGCAAACCGTGCCACACACGAACTGCACACCCTTTGCGCAGGCCATGCATGGCACACCGCGCATTGGCTGGGTATGTGCTCCAGCCAGTGCGATACGGAGCGGAAGAGACCTGACATGCGCCCGAAATGCATGCAATCAATATACTCGCCTGCCCTTTGATCAGGTCTGCGAAGCCCCATGCCTACCGAGCGTCCACCCACAATCGACCCCATCGCCGCAGCTCGCTGGCACGAGAGCGCTCCCGCCTTGTCCCCATGGCTGCATGAGGAGGTCGCGCGGCGTATGGAGGACCGGCTTCAGTGGATTCGTCAGACGCCCGTAGCCTGGTGTAACTGGGAGGCAGTTCGAGGCGGCCTTGAAGGGCACGCCCTGGTAAGCGCACGCTATCCCAAGGCCTGCTGCTTTGTGGTGGAGACCACCCGCAAGGCGCGCGAAGCTGCCTCCCAATCCCTCAGCAAACCGTGGTGGTCGCGCTGGACGGGTGAGCAGGTGCGTCTGGAGATGCCAGACGAAGGTGCGGTACAAATGTTGTGGGCCAATATGGCCTTGCATATGGTGGCTGACCCCCAGGCGTTGATGGCGCAGTGGCACCGTGCGCTCGCTGTGGATGGCTACCTCATGTTTTCCTGTCTTGGGCCCGACACTGCCAAAGAGTTGCGGGCGGTTTACGCAGACATGGGTTGGCCGCCCGCAGGGCACGCCTTTACCGATATGCATGATTGGGGTGATATGTTGGTTCAGGCGGGTTTCGCTGAGCCCGTGATGGACATGGAGCGCATCACGCTCACGTTTGCCACGCCCCAACGCCTTTTGGAGGAGTTGCGTGAGCTGGGGTGTAACCTGCACCCGGACCGTTTTGCCGCATTGCGCGGGCGGGCGTGGCGCGAACAACTGTACAAGGCCCTTGAGCAGCGCCTGATAGACGGAAGTGGCTCGGGGCAGCTTTCCTTGACCTTTGAAATCATTTACGGCCACGCATTCAAGCCTGCGCCACGGGTACGCGTTAGCTCCAGCAGCGCAGTTTCCTTGAATGACATGCGCGCCATGTTGCGTAATGGCCCTGCTCGTGGATAACTCCTAGGTTTCGTGTCAATGATATAGCGCAAGGCGCGCTACAATTCTGGGTGCTGTGATGTGGAATTTTGGGCGTTTCTTCGCACACCCCAGAGGGTCAAACTTCGGGTTGGTTACGTAGTAGCGATGCAGTTGGTGGCTTGGTATTGGTCCCGGTGTTTCGCTGGTATGCGGGCTCAATCGCCTTTGTGTGATGGTCCGGGCAGATGCCAAAACTCTCGAAGGTGATGCGGCTCGATGTGCAAATGATTTCTTCGGCCGGCGAGCTTGAGTGCGACGTTTCGCTAGTCCATCCGCATCTCAGGAAAGTGCTGTTGTCAGAATCGCGTTTGCCATGTACGGTCTTCGTCTGGCTGGCGATATAAAAATTTGCCGCAAGGTTCGTTGTTGCGGTGTAGCTGGAGACGGCGGGTGGTTATCAGCAGGCTGGGTTTATTGGGTGGCGGTTCATTTCATCACCTGATTCGGTGCGCAGCCTCTTGTGATCTTTTCGGCGCGAGGTAGTTCAGTGGGTTTGGTTGTTTTTTACTTCCAGGCTCACGCAACGGACGGTCTCGTTGTTCGAAGCCTGCACGACCTCGCGCGTCGCCTGACCCCATGCAGGCGCTGCGGGGATTGGTTAATTTGAGGCTTAGAAGTAAATGAGAACTATGAAGAGCATTTCCAATAAGTTGGCTTCTCTGCTGCTGATGGCCGGTGCATGGCTTGGGAGCGTCGCCCATGCCGTTCAGGACTTGGCCGGAGGCCCTGCGGTCAACCAACTGAACCTGGCCCCGCCAGTCACCAAAATTGCGGAAGAGCAGCACTTTCTACATTGGATGATGCTGATCATCTGCACGGTGATCTTCATTGCTGTGTTCTCTGTGATGTTCTATTCCATCTGGAAGCATCGCAAATCCAAGGGCGCAAAGTCTGCCAACTTCCATGAGTCTGTGACGGTGGAAGTCGTCTGGACCATCGTCCCCTTCATCATCGTCATCTTGATGGCATTGCCCGCCACCAAAGTGCTGGTAGCTCAAAAAGACACTACCAATGCCGACCTGACCATCAAGGCTACTGGCTACCAGTGGAAGTGGGGCTACGACTACCTCAATGGAGAGGGTGAAGGGTTGGCCTTCATTTCCACCTTGGACAGCAGCCACCGCACCATGTCGGACAGCGGCAATGTGTCCCAGGCCCCCGTCGATTACCTGCTCAAGGTAGACAACCCGATGGTTGTGCCTGTGGGTAAGAAAGTTCGCATCATTACTACCGCTAACGATGTGATCCACGCCTTCATGGTGCCTGCTTTTGGTATCAAGCAAGACGCGATTCCCGGCTTTGTTCGTGACACCTGGTTCCGTGCGGAGAAGATTGGCGACTACTACGGTCAGTGTGCTGAGCTCTGCGGCAAGGAGCACGCCTACATGCCCATCCATGTGAAGGTGGTTTCGGCGCAAGACTATTCCGCATGGGTTGAAGACCAGAAGAAGAAGGCTGCCGCCAAGCTCGACGATCCTGCGAAGATCTGGACTATTGCAGACATGCTCAAGCGCGGTGAAAAGGTCTACGCAGCCAACTGCGCCGCCTGCCACCAAGCCAATGGCAAGGGTGCTGGCCCGATCAAGCCTCTGGATGGTTCCGCCATCGTGCTGGACGCCGATCACGCCAAGCAGATTCAGATTCTGCTGAATGGAGCAGCCAACGGCGCCATGCCAGCTTGGAAGCAACTGAGCGATACGGACATTGCAGCCGTGACCACCTACACGAAAAACACGTGGTCCAACAAGACGGGTCAACTGGTGCAGCCCGCAGAAGTCGTGGCCCAGCGCAGCAAGTAAACATCGCCCAATCGCATTGAGGAATTCACTATGAGCGCAGTACTCGACAACCACGGGCACGCTGGCGACCACGCACACGACGGCCACGACCATCACCATGCACCTACCGGCTGGCGCCGCTGGGTGTTTGCCACCAATCACAAAGACATCGGCACGCTTTATCTGCTGTTCTCGTTCACTATGTTGATGGTGGGCGGGGTGCTGGCCTTGCTGATTCGTGCAGAGCTGTTCCAGCCGGGCCTGCAGTTGGTCAACCCTGAGTTGTTCAATCAGCTCACCACCATGCACGGTCTCATCATGGTGTTTGGCGCGATCATGCCGGCCTTTGTGGGCTTTGCGAACTGGATGCTGCCATTGCAAATTGGCGCTTCCGACATGGCCTTCGCTCGCATGAACAACTTCAGCTTCTGGCTGATGATTCCTGCCGCCATCATGCTGGTTGCATCGTTCTTCATGCCCGGTGGCGCTCCCGCTGCAGGATGGACTTTGTATGCACCGCTGACGCTGCAGATGGGCCCTTCCATGGACGCCGGCATCTTTGCGATGCACATCCTGGGTGCTTCTTCCATCATGGGCTCGATCAATATCATCGTGACCATCCTGAACATGCGCGCTCCCGGCATGACGCTGATGAAGATGCCCATGTTCGCCTGGACCTGGCTCATCACTGCCTATCTGCTGATCGCTGTGATGCCCGTGCTGGCTGGCGCGATCACGATGACGCTGACCGACCGTCACTTCGGCACCAGCTTCTTCAACCCCGCTGGTGGTGGTGACCCTGTCATGTACCAGCACATTTTCTGGTTCTTCGGTCACCCCGAGGTGTACATCATGATCTTGCCGGCCTTCGGCATCATCAGCCAGATCGTTCCTGCCTTCGCTCGCAAGAAGCTGTTTGGCTACGCCTCCATGGTGTACGCCACTTCGTCAATCGCCATCCTGTCGTTCATCGTCTGGGCCCACCACATGTTCACGACTGGCATGCCTGTGACTGGCCAGTTGTTCTTCATGTACGCCACCATGCTGATCTCCGTGCCCACGGCCGTGAAGATCTTCAACTGGATTGCCACCATGTGGCGTGGTTCGATGACGTTTGAAACCCCCATGCTGTTTGCCGTGGGCTTCATCTTCGTGTTCACCATGGGTGGTTTCACCGGCCTGATCCTGGCCATGGCTCCCATCGACATCCAGCTGCAAGATACCTACTACGTGGTGGCCCACTTCCACTACGTGCTGGTGGCCGGTTCGCTGTTCTCGATGTTTGCAGCCTACTATTACTGGGCTCCCAAGTGGACCGGTGTGATGTTCAGCGAAACTCGCGGCCAGATCCATTTCTGGGGTTCGTTGATCACCTTCAACATTACCTTCTTCCCGATGCACTTCTTGGGTCTGGCCGGTATGCCTCGCCGCTATGCCGACTACCCCATGCAGTTTGCTGACTTCAATGCCATCGCATCCGTGGGTGCCCTGGGCTTTGGCCTGATGCAGGTTTACTTCTTCCTGTTTGTGGTGCTGCCCGCCATGCGCGGCAAGGGTGCCAAGGCTCCTCAAAAGCCATGGGACGGCGCCGAAGGCCTGGAATGGGAAGTGCCTTCGCCTGCTCCATTCCATACGTTTGAAAACCCACCCAAGCTTGACGCGACCGCAACTCGCGTGATTGGTTGAGGAGCCTGCCATGACCCCCGAGCAAAAGAAGAACAACCTGCGCCTGGCGTTGATCCTTGCGTCAGTGGTTGCGGTATTTTTCATCGGGTTCATGGTCAAGGTGACCTTGCTGTCACGCTGAGCAACCTGCCATGAGCCTGCGCCGCGAAAACGCCAAGATGGTCGGCAAGCTGGTCGTGATTGCGGCCGGCATGTTCGCCTTCGGCTACGCTTTGATCCCCATCTACAAGCACATTTGCGAGATGACGGGGATCAACATCCTGTCGCTGTCCGAGCGCCAGGTTCCAGGCAACGGCGTTGCCGGCAAGGATGCGAAGCTGCCTGCGAACAGTCAGGTGGACAAGTCCCGCACCATCACGGTGGAGTTCGACGCCAACGCGCGCGGGCCTTGGGATTTCAAGCCTGCACAACGCTCCGTCAAAGTGCATCCCGGCGAGTTGACGACAGTGATGTACGAATTCCAGAATGTGCAAAACCGGCGCATGGCAGCACAGGCCATTCCCAGTTACGCGCCGCGTCAGGCAGCTGCACATTTCACCAAGTTGGAGTGCTTTTGCTTCAACCAGTACACGCTGGAGCCTGGTGAGAAAAAGGAATGGCCGGTGGCGTTCGTGATTGATCCGAAACTGTCGAAAGACGTGACCACCATCACGCTGTCGTACACATTTTTCGAAGTGGGTGGGAAAACTCCCGCAGCGCCACAGTCGGTTTCAGTGAGGGGTTTACCGTCGGAAGGACAAGGCTCATGAGCCGAGACCCCGTTTCCCCGTTGCAACGCAAAGGTTCGCTGCTGCGTACGGTGCGTGCGGTTGCATGGTCTCTGATTGGATTGCGTAAAGGCAGTGAATACGCGCAAGATTTGGAAAAGATCAACCCCATCCACATCATCGTGGTCGGACTGATCGCAATTTTTTCTCTGGTGCTGGCACTCATTGTGCTGGTCAACTGGATTGTGTGACGCAGTGGATTTGCCCCCGGTACAGATAACAACGATTGAGAGAGTCAGGAGCTGAAATGAGTGCATCAACACACGGCACAACACCGTACTACTACGTGCCAGCAGAGTCCCGTCACCCCGTGATGGCTGCTGCTGGGCTGTTCTTCGTGATCCTGGGCGCAGGCCAGTGGATCAACGGACACGAATGGGGCAAGTACTCGCTGGCTCTGGGCTTGGTGTGGTGGCTGTTTGTGCTGTACCAGTGGTTCCGTGATGCAGCCCGTGAGAGCGAAGCGGGCTTATACGGCCGCAAGATTGACCTCTCTTACCGCTGGAGCATGAGCTGGTTCATCTTCTCGGAAGTGATGTTCTTCGGCGCATTCTTCACCGCCCTGTGGTGGGCGCGCGAGCATTCTGTCCCCGCATTGGGCAGCCTCGAAAACTCTCTGCTCTGGCCTGACTTCAAGGCGGTATGGCCTAGTGTGGCAGCTGGTGCGACGGCCTCTCCTGCAGGCATCGTGGAGCCCTTCCAGACCGTGGGCCCCTTCTGGCTGCCCACGATCAACACGGCACTGCTGCTGACGTCGGGCGTGACACTGACGATTGCCCACCACGCATTGCGCGAGAACCAACGCGGCAAAACCATCGCCTTCATGTGGGCTACGGTATTGCTGGGCATCGTGTTCCTGTTCGTTCAGGGCTACGAGTACTACCACCTCTACACAGACTTGAACCTGAAGTTGTCGTCTGGTGTGTTCGGTTCCACCTTCTTCATGCTGACCGGCTTCCACGGTTTCCACGTGTTCATCGGCATGTTGATGCTGTTGTTCATCACGCTGCGCCTGCAAAAAGGCCACTTCACGGCAGACAAGCACTTCGGCTTTGAAGGTGCCGCTTGGTACTGGCACTTTGTGGACGTGGTCTGGCTCGGTTTGTACATCCTCGTGTATTGGATGTAAGCGCCGACAGTCAACAAAAAAAGCGCCGCAAGGCGCTTTTTTTGTGGCTTAGCTTGCCTTGCTGAGTGCCAGTCTCGGCTGCGTTTTTTGTGAGCGTGATGCGTTCAGCGCGTGGCCGGCAGGCCGGTGGGCTGGATGTAGCCCAGTTGCCATGCGGCCAGCAGGCACAGAAAGAGCAAGATCGACAGCCCCACCCGCACTGCCAATGCCCTGGCCATGCGGTTACCCTTCAGTGCATCGTTGTTGCCATTGCGCATCATGAAAAAGAGCGCAGACCCCAGGCTGACCACAATGCCCACAAATGCCGCAACAACTAGATATTTCATGGAGCTGATTATCCTGTGACGCCCCGTCCTCGTGCATCTGGTGTGCTTTTTGTTGTCGTCACCTTGGCCGCGCTGGTGGGCGTGGCCATTACGGGATCGCTGGGGCGGTGGCAGTTGGGCCGTGCCGCAGAAAAGCTGGCATACGAGCAAACGCTGACTTCTCGCGCTGCGCTGCCGGCCTTGGATGGGGCGAGCTTGGCAAAGGCTGATGCGGCGGGCGCGGCAGAAGACCTGCGGCATCGCACGGTGGAACTGGAAGGCCTTTGGTTGCCTGAGCACACCATATATCTCGACAACCGACAGATGCAGGGGCGCCCCGGCTTTTTCGTCATCACCCCGCTGCAATTGCGAGGCACCAGCGCCGTGGTACTAGTGCAGCGCGGCTGGGTGCCACGCAATTTCCAGGACCGAACCCAGGTACCTGATGTCGTGACTCCGGCTGGGACTGTGCGGGTCAAAGGCCGGGTGGCTGCGCCGCCCTCGCGGCTCTACGAATTCAGCCCAGGGGACAGTGCGCAGGGGTCTTCCCGCATCCGGCAAAATCTCGACCTGGCTGCATTTCGCTCCGCCACGCAACTGCCGCTGCTGGATTTGTCGGTGGTTCAGTTGGGTGAGCCTGGTGAAGGCATGCAGCGCGACTGGCCTGTCGTCTCTTCGGGCGTCGATAAACACTATGGTTACGCATTTCAATGGTTCGGGCTTTGCGGCCTGATTGCACTCCTTTATGTCTGGTTCCAAATCGTCCGACGCTTCATTCGCCCACGCCGCGAGCGTTCCTCCTGAAGTGGCGCCAGAGCACCCCCTGGGTTTGACGGTGCATACCCTGCCTGAGGCTGGAGGGGCGATGGACGCTGCCCAGCGCACCCGCCATGGCCGCCTGAAGATGCTGGGGGTGCTGCTGGTCTGTGCTGCACCCGTCATTGCGTCCTATTTCACCTATTACGTGATTCGCCCAGAGGGACGCAAGAACTACGGCGAGTTGATTGAGCCACAACGGCCCATGCCCGCCATGGATGCCACCACGTTGGAGGGTGGTGCCGGGGCACTGGTGGATCTCAAGGGGCAGTGGCTTCTCGTGAGTGTGGCCGATAGCCAGTGCGATACCGATTGCCAGAAGCACCTGTACCTGCAGCGCCAGCTGCGTGAAAGCGTGGGGCGTGAGAAAGACCGCGTGGATTGGGTGTGGCTGGTGACGGATGACAAAGCGCCTCCCGCAGCCTTGGAGCCTGCCCTCAAACAGGCCCAGGTGCGGCGCGTGGATGAAGCAGCGTTGGCGCAGTGGCTGGCGCCTGCTGCAGGTCAGGCGCTGCGGGATCACATCTATGTCGTGGACCCCATGGGCCACTGGATGATGCGTTTCCCCGCCCGCATGGATGCTGCGGGCGCAGCCAAGGCCAAGAAGGATCTGGAACGCCTGTTGCGCGCCTCTGCATCCTGGGATGAGGCGGGCCGACCCCGGAAGCCCTGACATGGACGTGCAACCTCTGTACGACCTCGCTCCGCTCACTCGGCTCATGCTCCTGGGGCTGCTGATTGCCTTGGGCCCGCTGGCATGGGTGCGCTGGCGCAACCGTGGGGCTTCTCCGCTGCGGCGCTTGCAAGCGCTCACGGTGCTGACTCTGTTCCTTACCTTCGATCTGGTGCTGTTTGGTGCTTTCACGCGCCTGACCGATTCCGGTCTGGGTTGCCCGGACTGGCCTGGCTGCTACGGCAGCGCGAGCCCCGTGGGTGCCCGTGAAGAAATTTCTGCAGCGCAAAGCGCCATGCCTACGGGGCCTGTCACGCACGGCAAAGCCTGGGTGGAGATGATCCACCGCTATCTGGCCACCGGGGTAGGGGTGCTCATCATTGTCATGACGATCTCTGCATGGGTGCAGCACCGTGCATGGAAGCGCCAACTAGCCGCCAAGGGGCAGGGCGCTTCGGTGGGACGGCCGCCCGCTGGCAGTCCCTGGTGGCCTACATTTACCCTCGTCTGGGTCTGTCTGCAGGGCGCGTTTGGTGCGCTCACGGTCACCATGAAGCTGTTCCCCGCCATCGTGACACTGCATTTGATCGGTGGGCTGGTGCTCCTGGCGCTGCTGTGCGTTCAGGCGGTGCAGCACACCCGGGCGGCCGGGGGTCTGCCGCCTGTCGGTCTGAGCCAAGGGATGCGTTGGGCCTTGTGGGGCACGATGGCCTTGCTGGCTGCACAAGTGGTTTTGGGCGGCTGGGTCAGTACCAATTACGCGGTGCTGGCTTGCACCACCTTCCCCAAGTGCCAGGGTAGCTGGTGGCCCGCCATGGACTTTGCGCAGGGCTTCCAGATTTGGCGTGAACTGGGCATGCTGCAAGACGGCAGTCACATCAGTTTTGCGGGTTTGACGGCCATTCACTATGTTCATCGCTTGATGGCCTATGTCGTCCTTGCAGCCATGGTGTGGCTCGCGCTTCAACTGCGTCCCTCTCTGAAAGCGCAAGCGCATTGGCTGTTGGCGCTGGCTGCGCTGCAGCTGGCCACGGGCTTGTCTAACGTGATTCTGGATTGGCCCCTGCTGGCGGCGGTGCTCCACACCGGGGGGGCTGCCGCATTGGTGGTGGTATTGACCTGGGCCTTGGCGGCCAGCCGCACCAGCGCCGCCCCGAACGAGATTTCTGCGCCAGCGCGCGCACCGAGAGTGATTGCATGAGTGTTGCTGCCGTTTCCCCTCCGTCGCGATTCGCGCAGTTCTATGCTTTGACCAAGCCGCGCGTCGTCCAATTGATTGTGTTCTGTGCCTTGATCGGCATGGTGCTGGCTGTGCCGGGCTTGCCCAGTTGGGCGCAGGTGGGCCAGATGGCGCTGGCCAGCCTGGGTATCTGGCTGGTGGCTGGGGCCGCCGCTGCCTTCAACTGCATCGTGGAGCAGGGCATTGATGCCAAGATGAAGCGCACTGCCTGGCGCCCTACCGCCAAGGGTGAGTTGTCGAACCAGGAGACCCTGGTGTTCTCTGCGGTGCTGTGCGCTGCAGGGTCTGCATTGCTGTACGTGTGGATCAACCCGCTGACCATGTGGCTGACGTTCGCCACCTTTGTGGGCTATGCGGTGATCTACACCGTCATCCTCAAGCCGCTCACGCCCCAGAACATCGTTATTGGCGGTGCCTCGGGGGCCATGCCGCCTGTGCTGGGCTGGTCTTCCATGACGGGGGATGTCGGGCCCGAAGCGCTGATTCTCTTTCTCATCATCTTCCTGTGGACCCCTCCGCACTTCTGGGCGCTGGCGCTGTACCGGGTGGAGGACTACCGCAAGTCAGGCCTGCCCATGCTGCCTGTCACCCACGGCAACGAGTTCACGCGCCTGCAGGTCTTTTTGTACACGCTGATTCTTTTTGCGGGATGCCTCATGCCCTTCGTGTATGGCATGAGTTCGTGGCTGTACCTGGCCTTTGCCGTGGTGCTGAGCCTGGGATTTTGCGGCTATGGATTTGCCTTGTGGCGCAATTACTCCGACGCCCTGGCCCGCAAGACTTTCCGCTTTTCCCTGATTCACCTGAGCGTGCTGTTTGCTGCGCTGTTGGTGGACCACTACGTGATGTGAACATGAACAAACGAAATGCTATTAAATCTGTAGCTGCTTGCGCTTTGCTGGCGGGCGCTACAGTGCTTTTTTCTGCTTGCTCTGAGAAAAAGGTGGAATTTCGGGGCATTGATGTCACTGGCGCCGAATACGCCCGCGATCTGCCATTGACGGACCACAACGGCCAGCAGCGCAGCTTGAAAGACTTCGCGGGCAAGGTGGTGGTGGTGTTTTTCGGCTTCACGCAGTGCCCCGACGTGTGTCCCACTTCCATGCAGGAACTGGCCGAAGTCAAGCGTTCCCTCGGCGCAGATGGCGATCGCCTGCAAGGCATCTTCGTGACCGTGGACCCTGAGCGGGACACTGCCGAGGTGCTGAAGGCCTACATGGGCAACTTCGACCCCAGCTTCCTGGCTCTGCGTGGCAGCCCCGAGCAACTGGCCGCCGTCGCCAAGGACTTCAAGATCTATTACAAAAAGGTCGAAGGCAAAACAGACACCAGCTACACGATGGATCACTCTGCCGGCAGTTACGTCTATGACCCCGCCGGGCGGTTGCGCGTGTACCACCGCTACGGCAGCGGCGCACAGGCCCTGGCCGCCGACGTGGCCACGTTGCTCAAAGAGGCGAAATAAGTTGCAGCGCCCACTGGGGGCGCCCAATCCCAGGGGTTGCCTTGGCGTGCAACCCGCAGCGCCCTTATTCCCTTACTCGGCCTTGATGCCCCGCTGCGCAATGATTTGCCCCAGCGCTGCGGTATCTGCCTTGATCCGGTTGGCCAGCCCCTCAGGCGATGTGCCTGCCACTTGCCAGCCTTGCTGGAACAGCTTGGCGCGCACCTCTGGCGTGCGGGCAATGTCGGCCAACACCGTGGCCAGCCGCACCTGCAAGGCCTTGGGCATGGTCGCTGGGGCTGCAAAGGCGTTCCAGATCTCCAGTTCAAAATTCTGAATCCCGGCTTCGGCCAAGCTCGGCACATCGGGCGCCAGCGCACTGCGGCCGGCCGATGTCACGCCAATGGCCCGCAGCTTGCCTGCCTTCACTTGCGCCTGCGCTAGCGCAGGCGGCAGCAGCGCCATCTGCAATTGGCCGCCCAGCATGGCCGTCGCGACCTGGGGATAGCCGGCATACGGCACGTGCACGGGGTTGATCCCGCTGCGTGACTTCAGCAGTTCGGTGCCAATATGGCCCACCGTGCCGACCCCAGGGGTGCCATAGCTCCATTGGTCCCCAGCGCTGCGTGCCGTTGCCAGAAATTCGCGGGCACTCGCTGTGGCTGCCACGCCAGGCTGGCTCACCGGCGCAGTCAATACCAAAGGCGAGGTGCCCACCAGCGTCAGCGGCGCAAAATCCTTCAGCGGGTCGTACGGCACCGCTGGATTGATCAGCTTGGCAATCGTCATGTTGCCGTTGATCATCAGCCCAATGGTGTGGTCGTCCCGGGCCTTGGCCACGGCATCGGCGCCGATGTTGCCACCCGCACCCACCTTGTTTTCGACGATGACCGGTTGCCCGAGGGCTTTGGCCAGGGGCTCCGAGAAGGTGCGCGCCGTCAGGTCAGGCGACGAGCCGGGTGGAAAGCCCACGATGATCTTCAGCGGTTTCGTGGGCCAGGGGGTGGCGGCGCTGGGCGCCTTCTGGGCTGCGGCCCATGGTGCCGCCAGAGCCGTCAAGGCCAGAGCAAGGGCGGTACGGCGCGAAAACAGGGATTGCATGGGAGTCTTTCAGCAACAAGAAATACGGTACCCGCCCGGACCATGAAAAAAGCCCGCCAAGTCCGCTGAGTTGTCTGCTGAAGCAAACCTTTGGGTTCGCTGGGGCAGGATTCAACGGCCTATGAGCGGGCCTAGGGGGCGGCGCAGTGGCAAATGGTAACGTTTGTCCCATCTGCCGCTGGGCGAATCAAGCTGCTTCTGTCAGCGCTTTCTTCATCTTCTTCATGGCGGCCGCTTCAATCTGGCGAATGCGCTCTGCGCTCACGCCATACACAGCAGCCAACTCGTGCAGCGTCATGCCACCCGAGCCATCGTCGTTCACCTTGAGCCAACGCTCTTCCACAATGCGGCGGCTGCGCTCGTCCAGTCCTGCCAAGGCGTTGGCGATGCCGTCAGAGGCCAGCACGTCACGCTGGTGCGACTCAATGACGGCGGTGGGCTCGTGCGATGCGTCCGACAGGTAGGCAATCGGGCCAAAGGCCTGTTCGCTGTCGTCCGAAGGTGTGGGATCCAGCAGCACATCGCCGCCAGACATGCGCGTTTCCATCTCAATGACTTCTTCGCGCTTCACGTTCAGTTGGGCGGCCACCACATCAATTTCGTGGTCAGACAACGTGTCACGGTGGGTGGCAGCATCTGCGGCGCTGGCATCCGCCTTGAAGCCCTGCTTCATCGAGCGCAGGTTGAAGAACAGCTTGCGCTGGGCTTTGGTGGTAGCCACCTTGACCATGCGCCAGTTTTTCAGGATGTATTCGTGGATTTCTGCCTTGATCCAGTGCATGGCGTAGCTCACCAGCCGCACGCCCTGGTCGGGGTCGAAGCGCTTGACCGCCTTCATCAGGCCCACGTTGCCCTCCTGAATCAGGTCGCCATGGGGCAGGCCGTAGCCGAGGTACTGGCGGGAAATGGAAACCACCAGCCGCAAGTGCGACAGCACCAAGCGCCCCGCAGCGTCCACATCGTTGTGTTCCTTGAGCTGGCGGGCGTATTTCTGTTCCTCTTCCTGGGTCAGCAAAGGAAGACGGTTGACGGCAGAAATGTAGGCGTCGAGGTTGCCCAACGCAGGCACCAGCGCCCAGGGGTTGGTGGGTGTCAGAGCGGTTGCAGTGGTTCCAGATGAAAGTGTCATGCCGGGAATCCTTTCCTCAAGGGCATTATGTTAGCACTCGATTTGAGAGAGTGCTAAGTCCAAAGTTCCCGTCTGGCTTATCTTTTCATCGGTACGTTGTCAGATGGATGCTCGTTTCTGTGCTGCGAATGCCGGAGATGAGGCGGATGCGTTCCAGCACTTGCGACAGCTCACTCATGGAGCGCGCTTCAAGCTCTGCCAGAAGGTCCCAGCGGCCGTTGGTGTCGTGCAAGGCCGAGACCCCTGGTTCGCCCAGCAAGCTGGCAATGACCTGTCGCGTCTGGTTGCCTTCCACCAAGACACCCATCCATGCACGGATGCGTTCAGGTTCTGCCTCGGGTTTGAGCCGCACGGTGTAACCCACGATCACCTGAGTGTCTTCCAGCTTTCGCAGACGGTTGGTAACGGTTCCGCGGGATACGCCGAGCTTGTGGGCCAGGTCGGCGATGTTCATCCGGGCGTTGGTGCGCAAGAGGCTGATGAGGGAGTGGTCCAGTTCGTCCATGTTTCAAAATGGTATTGATTACTGTCATTTTGGCAAAAACATCTGCAATACGGTACAAGATTGCCGATTCACTTTGCCATCCGTGCGCGAGACACTGGGCCATCACAACAACGGAGACTGGCCATGAACTTCACCCCCTCGACTTCGCGCACCTCAGAAACGTTGTATCTCAGCGCTCCAGCAGTCGTTGAACTGGTGCGTCGCCAGGGTCTTCGCGCCTGTTTGCAGGGTATTGCAGACAACATCCAGGCGGACTTTTTGCGTTGGGCTGACTTTGACAAAACAGCTCGGGTGGCCAGCCACTCGCGCCAAGGGGTCATTGAACTGATGCCCATTGCCGATGAGATGACTTACTCGTTCAAATACGTGAATGGCCACCCGGGCAACACGCGCCTGGGCTTATCTACCGTGATGGCCTTTGGTGTGCTGGCCGACGTGGCCACGGGCATGCCCCTGCTGCTGTCTGAACTCACCCTCACCACCGCATTGCGAACTGCCGCCATGTCTGCCGTGGCGGCGCGCGCACTGGCCCGGCCCGGCAGCCGCAGCATGGCGTTGATCGGCAACGGCGCGCAAAGCGAATTCCAGGCCCTGGCCTTCTACCACCTGCTGGGCATCACCGAACTGCGTCTTTTCGATACGGACCGGGAGGCCACCCGCAAATTGCTTGCCAACCTGAGCGATCTGCCCGTGACGGTGCGTGTATGCATCAGCGTGGCAGAGGCCGTGCGTGGTGCCGATATCGTGACCACTGTCACGGCTGACAAGGCCAAGGCCACCATCATCACGCCCGACATGGTGGAGCCCGGCATGCACATCAATGCGGTGGGTGGTGACTGCCCCGGCAAGACCGAATTGCACCCAGATGTGCTGCGTGGCGCCGCCGTGTTTGTGGAATATGCCCCGCAGACACGTGTGGAGGGCGATATCCAGCAAATGCCTTCCGACTTTGCGGTGACGGAGGTGTGGGAGGTTCTCTCCCAGCGCCACGCGGGCCGCGCCAGCGCCACCCAGGTCACCGTATTCGACTCGGTCGGTTTTGCTTTGGAAGATTTTTCTGCGCTGCGCTACATGCGCGATACGGCCCTGGCGCTGGGAATGGGCGAGCGCATGACCCTGATCCCGGCGCTGGACGATCCCAAGGACCTGTTTTCACTCCTGCGGCAACCCACACTGGCCAGTCGCTTGCAGCACTTGCCCGAGATGGCAGAGGCTTGAGGAGAGCCCGCGGAGCGTGCAGGCGCTGATGCCGGCGGTCTAGCGGTTCAGCACGGCCCGCTCGAAATCTGTGTGAGGCACCGGGCGGCCAAAGAAGTAACCCTGGAAGGCCCGGCAGCCATGCTGGAGCAGGAAGTGGTGGTGTTCTTCGGTTTCCACCCCTTCGGCAATCACGTCAAGCCCCAGGCTGTTGGCCAGAGCAATGATGGAGCGGGCAATGGCCGCATCGTTGGGGTCCACCAGTGCATCGCGCACAAAACCCTGGTCGATTTTGATCTGGTCCAGCGGCAACCGCTTGAGGTAGCTCAGCGATGAATAACCGGTACCAAAGTCGTCCAGCGAGAAGCCCAGGCCCAGCTCGCGCAGCGCCAGCATGGTGGTGATCACGCCTTCCACATTTTTCAGCAGCAGGCTCTCGGTCAGCTCCAGCTTGATGTGTGTAGGGTCGGCCCCCGTGAGCTGAAGCAGGCGAACCACCTGGCTCACGAAGTCATCCTGGTGAAACTGGCGCGCGCTGACGTTGATCGACAGCGTGAGGTGGGCGAGTTGGGGGTGCTGGCGCCACTGCGCTTGCTGGCGCAGGGCGGTTTCCATCACCCAGTGCCCCAGCGGCACGATCAGGCCGGTGTCTTCCGCCAAGGCAATGAATTCACCCGGGGACACCATGCCGTGCTCCGGGTGCTGCCAGCGCACAAGGGCTTCTGCCCCTGCGATACGGCCGGTTTCATCCACCTGGGCCTGGTAGAGCTGCAGAAACTGGTTTTGCCGCAGACCGTTGTGCAGTGCTGCTTCCAGCGTGGCGCGGCGGTTCGCGGCCTGCTGCATGTCGGGGTCGAAAAAGCGCAGCGTGTTGCGCCCCGCGTCTTTCGCGCGGTACATCGCCATATCGGCCTGTTTGAGGATTTCGTTCACGCTGGTGCGCTGCCCGTGCAACAGCGTGATGCCGATGCTGGCCGAGCAATGGTGTTCGTGCCCCGCCAAGTCGTAGGGCTGTGCCAGGTGCGCGCGCAGCATTTCGCCCAACATGCGGGTCTGACCTGCGGCCTCGGTGGGGTCGGTGCCCAGGTTTTGCAGCACCACCACGAACTCGTCTCCACCCAGGCGCGCCACGGTGTCGAGTTCGCGCACATGGCTCTTGAGGCGGCGCGCCACATCCGTGAGCAGCATGTCGCCCACCTCATGCCCGCGCGTGTCGTTCAGGGTCTTGAAGTTGTCCAGGTCTACAAACAGCACGGCAGACGCCATTCCCGTGCGGCTGCTGCTGGCCAGCACCTGCTGCAGGCGGTCTACCAGCAGGCGGCGGTTGGGCAACTCGGTCAGGGCATCGTAAAAAGCCAGGTAGCGGGCTTCTTCCTCGGCGGCCTTGCGACCCGAAATGTCGATGTCGATGCAGAACATCTCTGGGCCTGTCCCGGTACGCGGATGTAGGCGTGGCTGGAAAACACATCGACCAGGCTGCCGTCCTTGCGCTGTAGCTGCAACTCCCCTGCCGGAATCGCCTCGCCGGTGGCAAACATGTGCTCCACGTGGCTGCGCACGGTATCGCGCATCACGGGCGGGATGATCAGCTCGAACAGGTTGCTGCCCATGGCTTCATCGGCGGTGTAGCCATACAGCGCTTCTGACGCCTTGTTCCAGTAACTGGTGGTGCCGTCTTCCAGATAGCCCTGCACCGAGATGGACGGTATGTTCAGCAACAGGGAGCGAAAGCGCAGCTCTGACTCGCGCAGGGCCGCTTCAGCACGCTTGCGATCGGTGATGTCGCGTGCCAGCAGCACCACGGCTTCCTGGCCCTGCACGGGCACGCCCAGCGGCTGGGTGCGCCCCTCGAATTGACGCACGCCATCCAGGGTGCAGATTTCATATTCAAGGGTTTGGGTGCGGCCGGTGCGCAGGGTTTCGTGGATGAGTTCCAGGTAGCGCTGTGCCTGGTCGGCAGGCAGCACATCGCTCAGGTGCTTGCCCAGCAGGTCGTTGGCGTTGGCGACCAAGGCGGCCTTGTCGCTAGAGAGCACTTCCTGGTAGCGCCCGTTGCGGTCCAGCACCAGCAGCACGTCAGGAATGGCTTGCGTGATGGCGCGCAGCCGGGCTGAGCTGTCGCTCAGCGCACGGTCGGTTGCCAGCCGCTCCTCCAGGTCTTTCAGCGCGGTGCCCAGCAGCAAGGTGGCCACCGTGAAAATGGCGATGAAGGGCAGGGCCACCATCTCATTGATGCGCTGCACAACCCATTGATGCGCTGCACAACCGGCGCAGGCAAAAGCTGTAACGCCCCCACCACCGCCACATGCACCACCAGTCCGAAAAGCAGCAAGGTGCGGGGCCCCACGTCCAGCTTGCCGCGCTGGCGCGCATAGCGGTACAGCAGCCCCAGCGACACGCAAATCACCACCACCAGCAAGCCGACCCCCATGCCAGCGCCGCCCAGCCACAGGCGCCACGCCATGGTCAGGGTGCCGGCAATGATGGCCACCACCGGCCCGCCGAACAGACCTGCCATGCACAGCACAACAGAGCGGGCGTCAAAAATCACGCCAGGCATCAAGACCAGGGGCATCAACATGCCCACCACGCAGATGCCGCCGAACAGCACGCCCGAAACGATTTGCCCGACCAGGGGCTTTTGCCGCCAGAGCCGGATGTTGACGCCGTGCAAAAAGCACAGCGCCAGCAACAGTGCAACGCCTTTGATCAGTTCAAGGAACATGGGCTTCGGGCTGGGTGGGATCTAAGCCCATCATCCGGGGGAAGCCACATTTTGTAAACGGAATTCGTGTGCGCGCCGTAGCGTTGTGGCGGCGCGCACCCGTGGCGCCAGCCGGGGCGCCACGGTAGCTGCTCAAAAGATCAGGACAGCAGGGCCTGCGCGAACTCGCGCGCGTTGAAGGTTTCCAGGTCTTCCAGCTTCTCGCCCACGCCGATGAAATACACGGGAATGGGGCGCTCCTGCGCAATGGCGGCCAGCACGCCACCCTTGGCGGTGCCATCCAGCTTGGTAACCACCAGGCCGGTGAGCTGCAGTGCATCGTCAAAAGCGCGCACCTGCGCCAGCGCGTTCTGGCCGGTGTTGCCGTCAATCACCAGCAGCACCTCGTGCGGGGCGGTGGCGTCGGCCTTGGTCACCACGCGGCGGATCTTTTTCAGCTCTTCCATCAGGTGCAGCTGGGTGGGCAGGCGCCCTGCGGTGTCTACCAGCACCACGTCCTTGCCGCGGGCCCTGCCGGCGGTCACGGCGTCAAAGCTCACGGCAGCGGGGTCGCCGCCTTCCTGGCTCACGATTTCCACGGTGTTGCGGTCGGCCCAAACGCCCAGCTGCTCGCGCGCTGCGGCGCGGAAGGTGTCGGCTGCGGCCAGCAGCACACTGGCCCCTTCATTGGCCAGGTGCTTGGTGAGTTTGCCAATCGACGTGGTTTTGCCTGCACCGTTGACACCAGCCACCATGATGACGGTGGGTGTGTGCTCGCCAATCACCAGGGCTTTTTCCAGCGGGCGCAGCAGTTCGGCCAGGGCATCAGCCAGCAGGCCCTTCACGGCGGCGGGGTCGGTGGTCTTGGTTTCCTTCACGCGGCGCTTGAGGTCTTCCAGCAGGTGCTGGGTGGCCTTCACGCCCGTGTCGGCCATCAACAGGGCTTCTTCCAGCTCTTCGTACAGCGCATCGTCGATTTGCGTGCCGGTGAACACGGTGGCGATGCTGGAGCCGGTCTTGCGCAAGCCCGCTTTCAGGCGGTCAAGCCAGCCTTTGCGCTCTGCCGCCACGGGGGCGGGGGCTGCAACAGGTTCTGGTGCTGGGAGGGGCGCTGGCGCAGCGACAGGCGCTGGCACCACCGGGGGCACTACCGGTGCCGCTACGGCAACAGGGGCGGGCGCTGGGGCCGCTTGCTTCGCCACCGGGGCCACTGGCTGCACCGGTGCAGCAGCAGGTGGGCCGACCGGGGCTGGCTGCGTGGGCGCGGCATCGACGGCGGGCGTGGGTGTGGGCGCAGGGGCACTGGCGGGTGGCTTGGTGGCGAAGGGGTTGCGCAGCCAGCCAAAGCCTGTGGCCGGGGCGGCGGCTGCAGGGGGCGCAGCGGCTTCAGCGGGGGCCGGTGTGGCAGGCGGGGGCGTCACGGGCGCGGGCGCGGGTGCCGGGGCATCAGCGACTGCGGGCGGGGGGGCGGGCTTTTTCTTGAAAAAACTGAACATTGGCGGGTTCTTAGAATCACTGCATTCTATGAAACGCGCTTTCACCCTACTTGGCCTGTTGGCCAGCATCAGCGCCGGGGCCGCCACCAATGTGGCTGCACCGGGTTCTTCACCCCTTGTGGCCCAGGCCACGGCCGCCGCGCCAGTGCGTGCGGCAGCGGCCGACAGCCCGCGCACCAACGCGGCAGGCGCCCAGCTTTTCACCCTGGCCAATGGCATGCAGCTCATCGTGCAGCCGGACCACCGTGCCCCCACGGCCGTGCACATGGTGTGGCTGCGCGTGGGCTCGATGGACGAGGTGGATGGCACCTCGGGCGTGGCCCATGTGCTGGAGCACATGATGTTCAAGGGCTCCAAAACCGTGGCTCCGGGCGATTTTTCACGCCGTGTGGCGGCCCTGGGCGGGCGTGAAAATGCCTTCACCAGCCGCGACTACACCGGTTATTACCAGCAGATTCCCGCCCAGAAGCTGGAAGACGTGATGCGGCTGGAGTCTGACCGTTTCGCCAACATGCACTGGCCTGACGAAGAGTTCAAGAAAGAGATCGAGGTCGTCAAGGAAGAGCGCCGCCTGCGCACCGAAGACCAGCCCCGTGCTTTGTTGGCTGAGCAGCTCTTTGCCAGTACCTTCAACGCGTCTCCCTACCGCCGCCCGGTGGTGGGATGGATGAGCGACCTGGACGCCATGACGCCTGCCGACGTGCGCGCCTTCCATCGCCAGTGGTACACGCCCACCAATGCGGTGGTGGTGGTGGCCGGTGATGTGCAGGTAGACAAGGTACGTGCCCTGGCGGAGAAGTATTACGGCTCGCTGCCCGCGCATGCGGTGCCCGAGCGCAAGCCCCGCACCGAGCCCGAACAACGTGGCCTGCGCCGCATCGCCGTGAAGGCACCTGCCGAGCAGGCCTACGTTGCCCTGGCTTTCCGTGTGCCGTCTCTCACCCGCGTGCAGGATCTGCAGGCCAGCGACCGCGACGCGCTGGCGCTGCTGGTGCTGTCGGCCGTGTTCAGCGGCTACGACGGCGCCCGGCTGGAGCGCGCGCTGACCCAGGGCGAGCAGCCCGTGGCCGACAGCGCAGGCAGCTCCGCCATGATCACCGGGCGGGGGCCCGCGCTGTTTTTGATGACCGGCGTGCCTGCGGGCGGCAAGACCGCCCAGCAGGTGGAAGACGCACTGCGCGCCGAGCTGGCCCGCGTGGCCCGTGAGGGCATCAGCGAAGCCGAGCTGGCCCGCGTCAAGACGCAGTGGATCGCCTCCACCGTGTACGAGCGCGATTCCGTGCAGAACCAGGCGCAGGAATTGGGCAGCAACTGGGTGCAGGGCTTTCCGCTGGATGCCGAAGAGCGCCTGCTGGCCCTGCTGCGCACCATCACCGCCGAAGAAGTCCAGGCCGTGGCCGCCAAGTACTTTGGCGACGACCAGCTCACCATTGCCACGCTGCTGCCCCAGCCGCTGGAAGGTGCCCGCAAGCGCCCCGCGCCCGCTGCTGGCGCCCGCCATTGAACCGGACCAGGATTTGTCACATGATTGCTATTAAAAAAGTAGCTGCTAGCGCTTTATGCGCTTGCGCTGGAGCCATTTTTTATGCTCCATCTGCCTGGGCGCTGCTGCCCATTCAGCACTGGACGGAGCCCAGCGGCGCCAAGGTGTGGCTGGTCGAAAGCCCCGTCATCCCCATGGTGGATGTGCAGGTGGACTTCGATGGCGGCAGCCGCCGCGACCCCGCAGCGCAGGCCGGCTTGGCGGCCAGCGTGGCGCTGATGGCGTCCAAGGGCGTCAAGGGCGGTAAAGAAGGGCAGGGCGCCGAGCACGCCCTCGACGAAAACGCCCTGGGCGAAGCCTGGGCCGACCTGGGCGCTGGCTTTGAAGCCGGGGCCGACAACGACGCGCTGCGCTATTCGCTGCGCTCATTGACCGACGCGCCCCTGCTGGACCGCGCCGCCCGCCTGGCCGCCCGCCAGATGGCCGAGCCCAGCTGGCCCGCCGACATCTGGGCGCGGGACCGTGCCCGTTGGTCCGCCAGCCTGCGCGAAGCCGCCACCCGCCCGTCTACCGTGGCGGGCGAGGCCTTCGCCGCCGCCGTGTACGGCAATCACCCCTACGGCCAGCGCACCACGCCCGAAACGCTGGCGCGCATTTCCGTGGACGACATGCAGCGCTTTCACGCCCAAACGGTGGCCGCCTGCCGCGCCCGCGTGAGCATCGTCGGCGCGGTGAACCGCACGCAGGCGCAAGAGCTGGTGGCCAAGCTGCTGGGCCGTCTGCCGGCCAGCAGCGGCAACTGCGCGCCCCTGCCGGCAGTGCCTGAGGTGGAACCCCTCAAAGCCGCAGTCGAGCAGGCCATTCCCTTCGCCTCGGCCCAGGCCCATGTGCTGATCGGCCAACCCGGCTTTCCGCGCCGCGACCCCGACTTTCTGGCCCTGCTGGTGGGCAACCACATCCTGGGCGGCGGCGGCTTCGTCTCGCGCCTGACGGAAGAAGTGCGCGAAAAGCGCGGCCTGAGCTACAGCGTGTACAGCTACTTTGCCGGCGGCCTGCACGCTGGCGCCTTCACCATCGGCCTGCAAACCCGGCCCGACCAGGCCGCCCAGGCGGTGAAGGTGGTGCGCGACGTGGTGCAGCGTTTTGTGGCCGAAGGCCCCACCGAGGCCGAGTTGCGCGCCGCCAAGGACAACCTGATCGGCGGCTTCGCCCTGCGCATCGACAGCAATAAAAAGCTGCTTGGCAACGTGGCCAACATCGCCTGGAACGACCTGCCGCTCGACTACCTGGACCACTGGACGCAAAAGGTCGAAGCCCTCACTGTGGCTGATGTGCGCGCCGCCATGGCCCGCAAGCTACAGCCCGAGCGCATGGTCACCGTGGTGGTGGGGGGCAAGCCATGAGCCGTTCCACCCTCAAAACCAGCGCCATCAACGCCGAAATCCGCAAGGCCCAGGTGGCTGCCGCCGCGCCCGCTGCCCCAGCAGGTAAAAAGGCCACGGCCAAAGACAAGCCCGCTGCCGCAGCCCCCAAAGGCGCGGGCGAGATCCGCATCATCGGCGGTGCCTGGAAGCGTACCCGCCTGCCCGTGGCCCAGCGCCCGGGCCTGCGCCCCACGCCCGACCGTGTGCGCGAAACCCTGTTCAACTGGCTGGGCCAGGACCTGAGCGGCTGGCGCTGCCTGGACGCCTTTGCCGGCACCGGCGCGCTGGGGTTTGAGGCCGCTTCGCGTGGCGCCGCCAGCGTGCAACTGGTGGAAAGCGACGCCGCTTTGGTCGCCCAGCTGCACACCCTGCAGCAGCGCCTGCAGGCCACCGCCATGCGCGTGCAGCGCGGCGATGGCGTGGCGGCCCTGAAGCAAGCCGCGCCCGCCAGCCTGGACCTGGTGCTGCTGGACCCGCCTTTTGACAGCGATTTGTTCAACCCCGCCCTGCAGGCTGCGGCCCAGGCAGTGGCAGCCGATGGCTTCGTCTACCTGGAAGCCCCCCGCGCCTGGGCCGACGATGAACTGGCTGCCTGGGGCCTGGCGGTGCACCGCCACCTCAAGGCCGGTGCGGTGCATGCCCACCTGCTGCGCCGGGTGGGGGCGCTGTAATTGCTCTTTTTTTGATAGCTGCTGGCGCTTACCCATCAAGCGCTAGCGGCTGTTTTCTTTGCATTGCAGCGCCCATGTTGCAGTGCACTGCATAATGCGCCCCAGCGGCCGGGAATGCCCGGCCAACGCCCCATTTCGCCAGACAGGAGACAACCCGCCATGGCCAACAACGTTCTCGCCGTGTACCCCGGAACCTTCGACCCCATCACCCTGGGCCATGAAGACGTGGTGCGCAGAGCCACCCAATTGTTCGGCCAGGTCATCGTGGCCGTGGCCGCGGGCCACCACAAGAAAACCCTGTTCAGCCTGGAAGAGCGCATCGAGATGGTGCGCGAGGCTACGCGCCAATATCCGCAGGTGCAGGTCGAGAGTTTTTCGGGTTTGCTGCGTGACTTTGTGGTGGCGCGTGGTGGCAAGGCCATGGTGCGCGGCTTGCGCGCCGTGACCGACTTTGACTACGAGTTCCAGCTCGCCGGCATGAACCGCAGCCTGATGCCCGAGGTGGAAACCGTCTTCCTCACCCCTAGCGACAAATACCAGTTCATCAGCAGCACCTTCGTGCGCGAAATCGCCGTGCTGGGCGGCGAGGTGGACAAATTCGTTTCGCCCGCCGTACAGCAGCGCCTGGCTGCCAAAGTCCAGGGAATGGCCGCAGGGTGAGCGTGCCCTGTGCATCACCGGCGGCCGCTGAGCCGGTTGGTGCACGCCGCGCCGCACGGGCGGGAGGACGGCGTTTTAAAACTTTAGAGAATATTGGCTGGACTTTTTATGTTTGCAGCCATATACTCCACCCCATTGCAGTGACGTTGCGCGGGTTCCGCGCAGTTCTTGCAACGCCAGCCCGGTGGTTTCAGCCGCCCGCACTGGCCGCCTTTTGCGACATCCTTGTCGCCCAGTTGGACTGTAGAGCTGCAGCCAGCTGTGATCCCTTGATGCTCACGCAACCCGGCCCGGGCTTGCGTTTCCCCTGAATGCACCCAATTTCCAAGACAGCCATCTCCATGGGCCAGTACGTCGTTTCGCCCGCGACACACCCGACCGATTGCGGCCGCTTCCGCGCCTCGTTCTCCGTCCAGCGCTCCCAAAGCAACGGTGGTTATTGCCGCGTGTTTCGCTTTGACAAGACCTTTGCCTCCCCCGAAATCGCCCGGCTGTTTGCCGTCACCCAGGGTTGGTTGCAGGCGTGCATGTCCCGCCCACCCGTGTGCTGACCATCCCCTTCGCTGCGCGCCTTCCGGGCCATCGCAGCGCAGTCCCCGATTCGCATCCCATTTCTCCCCTGCGTGCCCTTCGTTGCGCGCTTCTCCATAGAAAGACATTTCCATGAGCACCAAAATTTATGTGGGCAACCTGCCTTACTCCGTGACCGATTCCAGCCTGCAAAGCAACTTCGCCGAATTCGGCGGCGTTTCTTCTGCCAAGGTCATGACAGACCGCGAAACCGGCCGTTCCAAGGGCTTTGGCTTTGTGGAAATGGCTTCCGCAGAGGTCGCCCAGGCCGCCATTGATGCGCTGCACGGCATGTCCGTAGATGGCCGCACGATTGTGGTGAACCTGGCCCGCCCCCGTGAAGCCGGTGGCGGCGCTGGCGGTTACAACGCTGGCGGTTTCACTGCCAGCAAGCGTGCCGATGTGGGCTACGGCAATGGCGGCTACGGCGGCGGCCGGTACTGATCCCTGCGCGGGGTGTCCCGCGCTGCCTGCACACACCGGCCCTGGAGGCCGGTTTTTTTATGTCTGCGCACAGCGTGGATGGGGCATTGGGCCCTGTGCGTCCAGGAATAAGTTTGCTATCAAAATAGTAGCTGCTTGCGCTTTCTCAATAAGCGCTAGAAGCACTTTTTAGGCTCTTCTAGCGAATGCTAGTGACACTTTGATTCCCCATGGCCGCACCCAGCA